>JASFHG010000486.1:0-3802 GCA_050123355.1 Planctomycetia bacterium | reverse complement strand
CCATCATGCCACTGAAAGTGAAATGAAAGAGTTGGGAACAGAAGCCGGCAAGGAGGCAGGAGAGATGGTCCATGGGGCGATCACGGATCCGCTTGGAAAGCACGAAGAAGATCATCACGGACCGCCTGTCAATCCCAATCCGTTGGAGTGGCGAGCTGATACGGCCATTTGGACCGGTGTCGTTTTCCTGGTGGTCTTTGTGTTGCTCTACTTTTTTGCCTGGGGGCCGATCGCCCAGGGACTCGAGAAACGCGAGATGGGCATTGCCGACAATATTGCTTCAGCCGAAAAGTCGAACGAAGAGGCAAAGGCTCTGCTGGCCGAGTATCAGTCTCGACTTGATGTGGCGGAAGAGGAAGTCAAGGCGATGCTCAACAAGGCTCGAATCGATGCCCAAAAGACCGGCGAGAAGATCGTCGAGGCAGCCCAAACGGCCGCCGAAGAGGAGCACCAACGTGCTTTGGCTGAAATTGAACAAGCGACCATCAGTGCCTTGAGTGAGCTGGCGACCAAGAGCGCCGACCTGGCGGTCGACTTGGCCGGCAAGATCGTCCGTTCGGAACTCAAAGCGAGTGACCATGCCACACTGGTCAGCGAAGCGGTCTCGAACTTTGGTAAGCCCAAATAAAAGTTTGAAGTAAGAAGTGTGAAGTTTGAAAAAACTTGATACTTCCTACCTTCAAACTTCACACTTCAAACTTAACACTTTCAAAAAATGTCCGACGATAAGCTACAACGTGATGCTCGACATGCCTACGAGACGACGCCCGATGTCGGTCGTGAGGCGGTTGCCGGCGTGTATGCCGAAGCGTTTTTGAACGTTGGCGAATCGGCCGGCGCGACCGCGTCGCTGGTCGAAACGCTCGACTCGTTGGTCGACGACGTGCTCGATAGTTTTCCCGACTTTGAGGAGTTGCTCGACTCGCAGTTGATTTCGTTTGAGGAGAAGGTCGAGTTGTTGGACCGCATTTTCGGACCGCGTGTTCCGGCAATCTTCCTCAACTTTTTGAAAGTGGTGGCTCGGCATGAACGACTTGACTGCCTCCGTGCGATCCAACGCGAGGTACGTCAGCAATATGACGAGCGGCTGGGCCGCGTGCCCGTCCGGCTGACGGCAGCCGCCCCGATCCCGGCCGAGATGCTTTCGGCCATTGAAACCAGTTTAAAAGCACTGGTCGCCGACGGCGAGCCGGTGCTCGATTATAACCCCGAGCGTGACACCGATCCCGACTTGGTGGGCGGTGCCGTGCTGCGTATCGGCGACACCGTCTACGACGGCTCGATCGCCACCGTGCTTCAAAACGTACGTAAGCAAATGATAGACAGGAGCGTCCATGAAATTCAAAGCCGACGAGATCGCTTCCGTGATCCAACAGGAAATTGAGCAGTTCCAAACCCAGGTTGACGTCCGTGAAGTCGGACGCGTTCTGGAAGTGAGTGACGGAATTGCACGAGTCTACGGGCTCTCCGACGTGATGGCCGGCGAAATGGTCGAGTTTAGCGACGGAGTAACAGGACTCGCGTTCAACCTCGAAGAAAATTCGGTCGGTGTCATCATCCTCGGTGACTACCTCAAAATCAATGAGGGGGACGAGGTCCAAAGTACCGGCCGACTTTTGAGCGTGCCGGTTGGCGACGCCCTCCTGGGTCGTGTGGTCGACCCGCTCGGTAATCCGCTCGATGGTAAAGGACCGATCAACGCGACCGAGTTCCGGCCCGTCGAAGTGATCGCTACCGGTGTTGCCGAACGTCAGCCGGTCAAAGAACCGTTGCAGACTGGTATCAAGGCGATCGATGCGATGACCCCGATCGGACGTGGCCAGCGCGAGCTGATCATCGGCGACCGAAAGACCGGCAAGACGGCCATCTGTATCGACACGATCATCAACCAGAAGGGGAAAGGCGTCAAGTGTTTCTACGTTGCGGTCGGCCAGAAGGAATCGACCGTTGCGGGCTTGATTGAGACGCTCCGGAAGCATGGTGCGATGGAATATACGACCGTCGTGCTTGCCGGTGCCTCCGACCCGGCCCCCGCTCAGTACATTGCTTGCTATGCGGGCTGTGCGATGGCCGAGCACTTCATGTTCAATGGTGGCCATTCGCTGATCGTCTACGATGACCTGTCGAAACAGGCCCAGGCGTACCGCCAGCTCTCGCTGTTGATGCGTCGACCACCCGGCCGTGAGGCTTATCCGGGCGACGTGTTTTACTGTCACAGCCGCTTGCTCGAACGTGCGGCGAAGCTCTCCGACGAGCTGGGTGGCGGATCGCTGACGGCCCTGCCGATTGTCGAGACGCTCGAAGGCGAGGTCTCGGCTTATATCCCGACGAACGTGATCTCGATCACCGACGGCCAGATCTACCTCCAGCCGGACCTCTTCTTCGCCGGGCAGCGGCCCGCGATGAACGTTGGTATCTCGGTTTCCCGAGTCGGCGGTAGTGCCCAGGTGCCGGCAATGAAGAAGGTGGCCGGCGGTCTGCGACTCGACCTCGCGGCCTTCCGTGAACTGGAGGCGTTTGCCCAACTCGGTACCGACCTCGACCCGGCGACCCAGGCCCGATTGGATCGTGGCTATCGGATGACCGAGCTCCTGAAGCAAGGCATCTGTACTCCGATGCATGTTACCGACCAGGTCATGGTCATCTTCGCCGGAACGACCGGTGGGGTTGACCGTGTGCCGATCGATCGTGTAGCCGAGTGGGAGCATGCGTTCCTCGAATATGTCCATGCCGAGCAGGAACCGCTCTGGCAAGAGTTGACCGATGCCGGCAAAATGACCGACGAAATTGCCGAGAAGCTGACCGGCGTTTTGGAAGAGTTTGAAACACGCTTCCTCAAAGAGTAACAATAAAATAACAACCGTAATTTAACCCGTACACCAAAAGATGGCAAAAGCGAGAGCACTGGACCGGCGGCGGAAATCGATTAAGAGTATCCGCAAAATCACCCGGACGATGGAATTGATCGCCACGGCCTGTTTCAAAAAGGCCATGGATCGAGCTATCGCCGCGACCGCCTATACGAACCGGATCACCAAGCTGGTCCGCGACCTGACGCATAGCGGTACGGAGATTGTCCATCCATTGCTCGACGAACGTGAAGCGACCGACCACGCGACGCTGGTCGTCCTGACTGCCAATCGCGGCATGTGTGCGGGCTACAACGGCAACGTCATTCGTGCCGGGAACGAACGGCTGACCGAGCTGAAGGGCGAGTACGAGTCCGTGCGACTGGAGGTCTCCGGTAAACGGGGCATCTCGAACTTCCGCTTCCGCAAAATCATCCCCGACGAGACCTATACCCATTTTGAAGACAAGCCGACCTACGACGAAGTCGACGCGTTGGCCAGTCGATACCTGGCCGAGTATGAGACGGGCAAGCTTGACCGGCTCGACATTGCCTACACCAAATTCGAGTCGCTCGGTCGCCAAACGGCCGTTGTCGAAACGCTCCTGCCGCTTGGCGGATTGGACCATGAAGAGGATGCGGAAGAAGATTATGCCGGGGCCCAGTATGAGTTCCTCCCGTCGGCCGAATCGATTCTCGATGACATCGTCCCGATGAGCTTCCGCGTCAAATTGTTCAAGTGTTTCCTTGATGCGGCGGTCAGCGAGCAGATCGCACGGATGATGGCAATGAAAGCGGCCACTGAAAATGCCGACTCGATGATCAAGCACCTCTCGATGGAATACAATCGAGCACGCCAAGGCCAGATCACCGGCGAGCTGCTCGAAATCATCGGCGGTGCAGACGCACTGAGTGGATAAAACAAATTAACGCTAAACGCGATACCTAAAACAC
>JASFHG010000485.1:0-3811 GCA_050123355.1 Planctomycetia bacterium | reverse complement strand
CGACTTCATCGACGGCTACACGCCTGCCGATGGCGATTCGTTCACCGTGATCGAGTACACCAGCCGAAGCGGCACGTTCGACACGATCACCTACAGCGGCGCGTTCGACCTGATCGCCAGCTACGGCGCATCGGCCCTGACGCTGACGGTCGACTATGGCGACAGTGCCACCACCGTGCCCGAACCGAGCACGCTTGCGCTGCTGGTTGGCATCGGTTGCTGCCTGGGCCTCTTCTGGAGGAAACGCCGCTGAGCAATGATTGCTTGACCATTATATATGTGTAAAAGCTCAAAAACGGGCACCGTTCTTCCAGGGCGGTGCCTGTTTCGCTTTAAGGTCCTTTTTTATAGAAACCACGAAGGACATGAAGGACATGAAGAAGGTTTTAAAAAACATGGATGAACAGGATTTTTTAGTTGGTGCTTCCGCACCGTTGAGGTTGCAAGCGTTTGCAGTGCTAACGAGCGGTAGCTCGCATAAAAAAATCCCTTTTATTTGCTTGTCCATGTTCATTTATTCTTTATTTCTTCGTGTCTCTGTGTCTTCCCTGTTAAAAAAGGTAATTACTCAAGGTTTGACACCTTATCGGCAAGGAATTTTCATAGCCAAGTGTCCCCGGATTGATACACAAGATGTTTTATGTAAAAGACTTACAAGAAATCCACAAAAATCGCGGAATATACCTTGTATAACAAAGTAGCTTGCAGTATCATGGCGGGTGTGGAAGCAATCGTATTTCTTGTTTCATGAGCAAAATGGGTCGATATCATGGCCGCCGGCGATTTCTCGATGGACAATTGGACCACCCAGCTCCGGAAAGGGCTGCTGGAACTCTGTATGGTCAATCTGTTGGCGGAAGACGAAATCTATGGCTATGACCTCGTCAAGCGACTCTCTTCGATCCCCGGTCTGATGGTAAGCGAGGGGACGGTCTATCCGCTCCTTTCACGCATGCGGAAGTCGGGCATGGTCGAATCGCGGCTGGTCGAGTCGGAGTCGGGGCCCGCCCGACGTTATTATGCCCTGTCGCAACAAGGCAAGGCGTCGCTTGCGCTCATGAATCAACACTGGGGGAACCTTATTCACGGACTTTCCGAGATTGTGGGAGAAAGCAAAGATGCAAACGTGGACCGATGATGCCAAGTGGGAATTGGAAAATTATCTTCAACAGGTCGCTCGCCTGGCGACGGACCGGGGTGACGATCCGCAAGAGATTGTCGAGGGGCTCCGTGACCATGTGACGCACGAAGCGGAGAAAAGTGGCGAGCCGATCGTCACGATCCAACGCGTCTGTCTCATTCTCGCCCAGCTCGGCTCGGCCGAAGCGGTCGTCGGGGACGACGAAATTCCCTCCGCGCCGACTCCTCGGAAAAACACGATCGGTAGCATGCCTTCTCGACCAATGCAGCTTCCCAAACGTCCTTTTTGGGGAAGAGCGATATCCATCCTGTTTCATTTATTTGTGGCCTTTATCGCGTTTGCGGCGATTTTTGTCGCGGAGGGGATCGACTATGAAGACACCTTCTCGGCTCCTGCCAGGATGTGTGACAGCCTGATGCCGACCCCCTTCCATTTTTGGGGATTGTTGCTGGTTCCTCTCGGGATTCTTTACAACTTATATGTTCTCTGCAAAAAAAGGCCTTTGGTTGACCAACAAGAGAAGACAGTGCCAGGCCAAGTCGATCGGTCATGGACGATTCGATGGGGATTGATCCTCAGCGGCTACATCGTTCTCGTTTCGATCCACTACATGATCGTGTTTTTGCCCGTTTTGCCCATCGCTCTGATCGCGACCATTGTCCTGATCGGTTTTCTTCCGCTGTCTCCCTACTTCACGTTTATCCTCGGGGTGGTGCAAAACATTTCATACTGGCGATGGGCGAGGCAGAAACGGGTCACGCCTCACTGGCTGTGGGTCGGGGTCGCGGTCGGTTTCGTGATCTATGGCGGCTGGACCATCCATCACTATGCTTGTGAACACGCGATCCGCTTGGCGGTGTCGAACGATCCGGCCGAACGAGAAAAAGGGATCCGGCGGATTAAAGCTCTTCATGGCGAGAATAAGGTGCTGATGGG
Organism: Planctomycetia bacterium; assembly: GCA_050123355.1. Lineage (GTDB taxonomy): Bacteria > Planctomycetota > Planctomycetia > Pirellulales > Thermoguttaceae > JASFHG01. The sequence goes on along the minus strand of JASFHG010000485.1, from coordinate 1,734 downwards.
CTGCTACGATGCGTTTCCTCATCACCTTGCCATGTTCGAAAGGTTTTCGGATCGCGAGGAGTTCAGTCGTCAAAATCTCCAAACACTTTACTACCGTATGACGGGCTTGGACTATCGCAGTGTTCCTCGATCGGAGGTGGTGAATACGAACAATCCGAGCGATTTTCAGGCGAGAAGAGAATGGGATTGGGAACTGGATGATGAAATCGGCGGTTCGAAGGTAGGTACGCGGGTGGAAGGGCTCTCGCTCTGTTCCAGCACGATCGACGTGGTGGTTGCCGGCGATAAGGAGCAGAAAAACGCCGGGCCGTGTGTCGCCTATGTGCAATGGGTCTTGGAATTCAAAAACGATTCCAGATCGCAGCGGGAAGCGCGTTGCCAGATCCAGATGCCGCCGGGGAGCGTGGGGAGCCGGTTGACGTTGTGGATCGACGACGTTGAGCAAGAGGCCGCGTTCGGTAAGCGGTTGCAGGTGAAGAAGGCCTATCAGGAAGTTGCCGTGGTGAGGCGGCGCGACCCGGCCCTGTTGACGACCGACGGTCCTGACCGGCTCTTTCTGCAATGTTTTCCGATCGAGCCGCACTCGACCATGAAGGTCAAGGTCGGGATGAGTGTCCCGCTGGTGTTCCGCCAAGGTAAAGATCAAAAGACCAACGCGATCTTGCGGCTGCCGTATCTGGCGGATCAGAATTTTACCATCTTGCAGGGGCCTTTGCACGAGATTTGGGCCGAGGGAGTCGCGCCGATGCAGTCGCCCTTCTTGAAAGCGGAGCAGCCCGGCGAGTCGCATTTTGCCGTTCGCGGCAAGATGAGTGAGGCGGACCTGCGAGACGACACGAAGGCGATCGTCAAGCTTGACGCTCCCGAGCCGGGGAAAACTCGCTATACGGCTGAGCTCCACGGCTTTTCCGGTAGCAATATGCTTGTGAAAAACGAGCCGATTCAAGAGGACGGGCGGACCGTGGCGATCGTGGTCGATACGTCGCGGGTATGCGAAGGGCTGAAAAAGTTCGACTGGGACGGTTTCTTCAAGAAGATGCCCGAGGAGGTCCGGCTTTCGCTCTTTGTGGGAAAGAATGAGAAAAAAGATCTCTCGCCCGAGGCGGCGAAAAAGGTGATGCACGATTTTATCAGCCAGGCACCGTTCGACGCGGCCGACGAGCAGACCGACAACTTGGAAAGGGCGTGGGACGTGTGCGCGGGCTCGAAGCAAGGGCTCGTGCTCTGGATCCATGGCCCGATGCCGTACAAACTCTCTTCGTGCAGTGGCTTGACCCAGCGGATGGCACGTCGGCCGGGCCGTATCGATGGCACGAATCCTCGGATCGCGTCGGTACAAGTCGTCCCGGGCCCCAACCTGATCGAGCGGCAGCTCAAAGATGTCCTCGGCATGTTTCGCGTCCCGGTTCTCGGTTCGATGGAAGAGACGCTCGACGATGTCGCGGCGAACCTCCAGCGGCCAGGCCTCCCTGCGGTGCGACTCGATTTCCGGTTCCATGACGGCCCGCTTCCCGAGTTGGCCAACGACGATCCCCTTTCCAAAATTCCCACGGTCAAAAGCTCGGACCACGTCGTCCGTATCGCGTTGGGCCAAAAGGTCTGTCGTGCGAGTCAGGGGAAGTTGAGCAAGGACGAGCAGACCGCGCTGGCCGAGCAGGCGGCCCGGCTTCGACTGATCACGCCGCTGACCGGGGCGGTTGTCTTGGAGAGTAAAGAGCAGTACGCCAAGCATGA
>JASFHG010000484.1:0-3814 GCA_050123355.1 Planctomycetia bacterium | reverse complement strand
AGCTTGCCGGGCCAGTGGAAGAGGAAATAGTTTTTCGACTCGCCGACGATCCCCAGCCCCGGGCCGACGCCGTTGAGCGTCGCGGCCACCGCACTGGCACAGTCGGTCAGCTTGTCTTGCGACTCCAAACCGGCGTTGGTCCAGGTGCTATCGGGCTCGAACGCGACCAGGCCGATCCACGCGATCACGAACAGGATCGAGATGACGGCGAAGTACACCAGCACGTCCTTTCTCAGGCCCATGTCGGGCAGGACCTTGCCGCCCAGCCGCACATGCCGCACGACGTTCGGCCGGAAGATCTGCTCGAATTCCAGGTGCAAAATCTTAAACAGCAGGACGTAGCGGATCACCTTCACGCTACAACTGGTGCTCCCGGCACAGCCGCCGATGAACATGAGCAACACGAGCAGGCCGCGGCTGAAGCTGTTCCATTGGTCGAAGTCGGCCGTGCCGAAGCCGGTGTTGGTCATGATCGAAACGACTTGGAACAGGCCATATCGGTCGGCGGAAACGAAGTCCTTGAAGTCGCCGTAATAAAGCCCGAAGCCCATCACCAAGAACGCGACCACGAGCATGATGAAGATATAGACACGAAACTCCACATCCGCGAACAATTTGCCCGGCTTGCGCAGCAAGAGATAAAAGAGCAGTGTGAAGTTGACGCATGCAAGTGCCATGAATAGCGCGAGCGTCATCTCGATCACCGGGCTGTGGAAATACTCGATACTCTTGTCGTGGGTGCTGAACCCGCCGGTGGCGATGGCACCGAACGCGTGGCACAGCGCATCGAAAATCGACATCCCTTCCAGCGCAAGAATGATCGAGAGGATCACGGTCAGGCCGATAAAGATCGACGCGAAGACCCAGGCCGCCCGCTGCGAACGGGCGTGCGTGCTTTCGGTACTGGGCCCTGGCATCTCGGTCACCATGAGCGTCTTGCCGGCCGAGCCGAGTCCGAGGACGGCGACAAAGAGGACCATAATCCCCAGCCCGCCGAGAAAGTGGGTCTCGGAACGCCAGAAGAGGATCGCCCGCGGTACCATGTCGGGGTCGTCCAACGAGGTAAGGACCGTCGCCCCGGTACCACTGAACCCGGAGGCCGATTCAAAGATCCCGTCGACAACCCCCATCCGCATCAATTGGCCGTCTTCCGCTTTGGCACAATGGGTATCGCTCAGCCAGAACGGAATCGCGCCGAGCAGGGTCGCCATGATCCAACTCAGCCCGACCACCGCGATCGCCTCGCGACGAAAGACCTGCTGACCGCGTCCCTTGCGGCCGAGGTGGAGAAGAACGACTCCGACCAAGACACAGACCGCGATCGCCCCGGTCAGGCCAAGGATCCCCCGCAGCTCGACCTTGTCGGTCTGGCCGAAGATGGGGAACGCCCACGGGAGGCTGAAAATCATCGCAATACCGATCAGCAGAGCGTTGATACCCAGCAGTCGGCATATAACAGGACGGTTCATCGGAGGATGGTTTTATAGGGTAGACGATTCAATAACAAACGAATCTTCCAATTTTAGGTTATTTGGAAAACGTCTGCAATGGGCATAGCACCTAACTCGAACGAGGGTATAGAGATACAGTTTCAAGAACGGGACATGACAGAGAAAAACAGCCGCTTTTAGGAGTTTAGGTCTCTTCGATCTGGCGAGCCAAGCGTGTGACCTGGACCCGAACTCCTTCGAGATTGGGGTTCAGACGCAGGGCACGGCGGAAGCATTCCAGGGCCGAAACGTGGTTGCGGAGATGGAGATAGGCCTGGCCCATGCTCGTCGCGGCGGGGAAGTGATAGGGGTTGACCTCGAGGGCCTGATGGCAATCGCGGACCGAATCGGCGTATCGTTCGAGCCGGAAATAGGCGATCGCCCGTTGGTGCCATGCTTCGGCAAACCAGGCGGCCCGATCGATCAGCTCGTTCGCTTTTTCGATCGCTTCTTCGTACTGTTGGGCCGCGATATGCTGTATAATCTGGCTCAGTTCTCGACGCTCGCTCTCGGTTCCCGCCCGGGCCCAGACGTTTCGGATGCCGTTTTCGGCCATCATCCGGACGGTCCGGTCGTCGTCGTGGAGTGCCCGCCCGAGGGAGTGATTGACCGAATAATCGCCGAGAAAACCGAGCGAAAGGATCGCCGCACGCCGCGTTTCGGCGCCGTGGGCCTCCGCCAGACGCTGCAAGGTGCCGATCGTGTAATGTTGCGATACCCGGCTAATAAATCCGGCCGTGTCTTGGCTATCAAGATAGTCCTGGTACAATGAGGTCAGTCGTGGGGTTCTCTGGCTATTTTCGCTCACGTCGAGCAGCTCCGTAAAAGAAATAAAATAGGGTGTTTGCAAAATTTTTTGGTCAAATCACATAACTTCGATTCTAATTAGAGCCGAGAGATAAACCAAGTGAAAAACATTTGATCCAAACAGTTTTCGCTTGGCCGAGTATCGATATTGACGGTATATCAGGGAATGTGGAATAGTCCTAATTCATAGCAAGGTAAAGAGTTGCGAAAAACCCAAGTTAAAAACTCGCCCCCCACCCCCCAGTGGCCAGCGGATGGCATTACTTCCAGGCATTCCTGTGTTTTGCCTCGTCCGACGGCTCTTATGCGGATAGGGAGGCCTTTTTTTTACTTCGCGATCGTCCTGCTGATTTTGGGGACTGTGGCAGAGGCCGCCCCCCTGACAGGACCACGGTTCAAGATGGCCCTGGCCACCCCTGCCATGCGTAGCTGGGCCGAGTGCCCCTTGCGGCAGGTGATCGACCAGCTCGGGGTCTATCATCGTGTGGCGATCTTCCTCGACCGCCGCGTCGACCCGGGCCAAAAGACCTCGATGAACGCCCTGATGATGCCGCTCGGCCAAACACTCGATCAGTTGGCCGACACCGTTAATACGAAAGCGGTCCGATTTGGTTCGGTGATTTACATTGGACCCGAAACGACAGGCCACATGCTCTCGATCCTCTCCGACGCGCGTCGTGAAGAAGCTCGCAAGATGCCGGATCGCGGCCGCGCGATGCTCACGCCCAAGTCGATGAAGTGGGACGACCTGGCCACCCCGCGCGAACTTTTAAAATCGCTGTCCGAAGAGACCGGCATCCCGATCGGTCCGGTCGAGGCGATCCCGCACGACCTTTGGGCCGGGGCCGAGTTGCCCAGCTCATCGCCGGTCGATCGACTGACGCTGATCCTCTCGCAGTTCGATAAAACTTTCTCCATCGCGGCCGACGCGGCAGGCAAGCCGCGGATTTTGATCGTCGACATCCCTGAACAGGTCAAAAAACAAGCGGCCGCCAAAGTACCGTCGAACGAAACAGGTACCGCCGGCAAAACGCCTTCGAACTCCGGTACGGCCAGGCACGGTTCGGCGAATAATTCCGGCAACTTTTCTCGCATACGGATCAAACGCTTCGCCGTGAAGCAAAAACAGGTCGAGACAGTGCTGAACTATCTGGCAAGTCAGTGGGGGCTGACGCTGGAGGTGGACCGCCGGAAACTCAAGACAAAACTTAAACGACGGATCAACGTCACCAAAGAAGAGGTCACGGTCGGGGAGCTTCTCCGTGCGGTTTTGGAACCGGTCGGCCTGCAAGGAGAGATCGACGAGCAAAAACGCGTGCTCCGGGTGAGAGTCAAGCAATAATTATCATTTATACTAAGCGACGAGCAAGCTCGACGGCTATTGAATCTCAGATATTTAAAGTCACAAAATTTCTATATTCTTACACAAGCCGAAATTGGGACGCTAGTCCCAATTCCGGCTTGACGATGTAACTTTAAATATCTGAGACTCAATAAAATTTTAAAAACTCAACCAC
>JASFHG010000483.1:0-3818 GCA_050123355.1 Planctomycetia bacterium | reverse complement strand
GCCATCTTCGAGGAAAATGGTATAGGATCCGTCGCTGTTGCCATAGGAACTGTCGGGCAAGACAACCAGCTCGTTAGGATAGGATTGCAAGGAATTCGTGGGCGTGAGCTCGCGAATCGTGTACGGATTCGGCTGACCAAAGAGGCCTTTGAACTCGTAATAACCGGTTTCGTCGATATCCAGGGTGGCCAGATTGTCGTCCATCGTAACGGTGTACGGTTCGGTAGGAATTCCGAAGCTGTCAACATCGAGCTGACCATCGTTATCGATGTCGATATAGACGGTGATGCCAACACGTCCTTCTTCGTTTGCATCCCATACCGTGTTGAAGTTGAGATCCTGGAATGCATGACCTTTGATCGTGGCATCGCCCTTGATGATGTTGACCAAATAGTCTTCGACTTCTCCATCGTCGGCAGGACCGAACCAATCGAGGTTTTGTTCCGAACTGATTCGGAAGCGGGCATACGTATCACCTTCGAGAGCGTCGATCGGAATGGTGATGTCAACCAGGTGATCCGTCCAGTTTTCGGTAACGGCCATGCCGGCAATGACCTGTTCGTTTTCGTCAAACACGCCATCTTGATTGAAGTCGATCCAACCGTTCAGGTAGGCAGTTTGAGCAACGCCGCCAACTTCATGGAGAGTGGCCGAAACGGTCAGGCTTGCTTGTTCACCGGCGATGAGCGCGATCTGGGTGATATTGCTGAAGCCTTCTTCATCGTCCAGGTTGCTTTGATCGTCCGCCAGGGCGTCTTCACTGGCGACCCCGTCCAATTCGGCGTCGACGAGCGTACCGAGCATCAGGCCAGAACCCAATGCGTGGGATACCGCGTCTTCTCCTTCTCCATCGTAGCCACCGGAGGTGGTCGTAACGATGCCGGTAGTCGTGCCGATCAGGCCGGTGCCATTGTTGTTCATGTCGTTGGTGACATCGAGTATGGCCAGGAAGGTGCCTTCCTCGTTAATGGCATCAATTACCGACTGTGCTGTTGTCGCGTTGGGATCGACGTCAATCAGGTAGGACTGCGTCACTTGATTGAAGGTGACACGAGCCGTATCGCCATAGGTAATTTCGTTGACGAACGAGAACTTGACACCGTCGTATTTTGTGCCGGCAGTATTGGCAATGAGGAGGATGTCGTTGTTCTTTCCGGGCAAGACAATCAAGGCGTTGGCCGCCGAGGAATTTTCCTGCGTGAGGTAGGAACGTGGAGCATCACCGAAGTCTCGCGGTTGCGAGGAGATCGTAATGGCATAGTCTTCTACTTCACCATCAGAGGCTGTTCCCGTCGGAGCAAGATCCAAATCAGAGCTAAAGCGGAATCGAGCGAACGTCATGCAGTTTTCCGCTTCAGCCGGAACATTGACGATCAGGGCTTTGATTTCGTCAGCAAGGAACACGTTGTCCGCGACTTGTTCGCTTTCGTCCCAAACGCCATCCGCGTTGAAATCGATCCAGGCATTGAGGTATCCAGCGCCATGGGCCGTGACATTGATACTTGCCGATTGACCCGGGATGAAGTAGTCGGTGAACTCGACGCCATCTTCGTCATTGATGACGGTATTGCCGGCAAGTATACCGATCTGATCATCGCCCACGGCATGGGGATGTGGTTGGCCGTCGATTTCGTTGTCGACGTTGTTACCCAGATAGATCGAGCCGTGAATTTCGTGGTTTGCACCATTGTTCAAGAAGGTGGTTCCGTAGCTGTCGGGAGCGTCACCATAATCAAGCAATGCACCGACGATGTGGACTTGGTAGTCTTCTACTTCTCCGTCGGGAGCTTCACCGATCGGGGTGAGGTCTGGTTGGGAACTGTAGCGGAATCGAGCGTAGGTGATCATTGTTGAAAGGGTGTCACTTACGTCGAATAACACGCTGTTTGCACCTTGATGAAGTTCCAGGTTTGTGGCGATCTGTTCGCCTGGATCATCCCAATCGCCATCGCCATTGAAGTCGATCCACGCATTGAGATAACCACCATTTCGCGAGGCCGTAACGATCGCTTCTACGTTTTCTTGTCCAATCAACAGTGCCGAGTCGGAGAAGACAACACCGTCATCACCGGCGTCACCATTGGCATTCATGATTAGTTCGCCGGTTTCCTCATCATACACGAGATTGGCGTCATTTTCGCCGGTGACATGGAACCCGAGATAGTAGTCGCCCATTTGGACGTGGCGTGCACCACCTTCGTTCGGATCTTGTGTATCTCCCAACAAGCTGGGATACGTGGGATCGGGAGCATCACCAAAGTCGAAGCTGGCGATAGCAATATTGAAGGCGGTCAAGCCATCGAAGCGGTTTTGGCTTGGCGTGACGGGATTGCCCGCGATGTCGGCAATTCCATCTTCGCTGTTGTTCAGAACGATTTCGTAAGTTGAACCGGCTGGCCAGGTGCCACTGGCCGGATAAAGTTGGATAATGTTTTCCTGTGTGTCATAGCTAAAGTAGTAATCCGATCCGACAATCAATGGGGTGCTGCTGCCATCTTGGTAAATTTTAACCGCATGGCTCATGACGGTATTGTCATCGATGCCCGCACCCGAGGAATCGGACAGTTTGATCGCAAACGAGAAGACTCGTTCATAAGCGATGAAGACCTCGTTTTCTTCGGGGTCACGGTCGACGCCAAGAGGATCGTTGTCCAGCGGGTCAATCAGGGTGGCCGTCGGTGGCGTGAAGTCGACCCGGTCAATTGCACCGCGATCGGTAAACGGATCGAGACCGGAACCGGGATCCGTATTCATGTTCGGATCGTCCGTTCGCAACTGGCCGTAAAGGTCATAGTTGGGAGCGAGGATCGGTGACGGCGAGATGCCCAGGTCACCATTCACGGTTGTCAGTTCCGGCCGATCTTGTATGTTGTCCATTGCGTTATCGATTGCCGGAGAACCTGCCGCCAGGTAGAAGTTGTAGTGTTCCGGGTCGACAAAGAGAGGATCATCTTTATCGAGGAACAACGAGTATTGGTCAATATCGCTGATTCCGACATAGTCGGTCGTATTTTCTTGATAAACCATTGCACCCGCGATTGTGGTTTGCGAGGTCGAGTCGATCGAGATGCCGATATCGCTGTTGGCGACGATATTGTTCAAGATCGTCGGGCTGGCGTTTTCGTCAACCTGGATACCAACGTCGGCATTATAGATCGTATTGTTCAGGATCCGACCGAACGGGACGGCAGTGCCCATGAGGTCTGCATAAGGCGAACCGCTGAAGTAGATGCCTGCATTGCCGGCATTGACAATCAGGTTGTTGACAATACTGATCCCCGGAACCAGATGTTCGGAGTCTGCTTTCTTGAACGAAGCAGCGACACCGGGTTGGGCGTTGGGATCAAGCTCGCCGGCATCGGAAATAATGCCATGTTGAGCCACGTTAAAGATTTCGTTTGCCTCGATGAGAATGTAACCTTGCTCGCGGTCGTGGTTGGTGTCTCCAAACACATTATTGACGTTGATGTTATATTCATCGTAATATTTGATCTCGAGGATTTTTTCGGGAATTGCCGGCTCGCTGATAACCTGAACCGTATCCATGCCGGTAAACACCAATATGGACCATGTCTCATCGCCGATATTGTTGACGATGACCGCTTCAACTTCCATTTCTCCCACCATCGCTGTGCCGAAGCGTGCTTGAACCGGTAAATGTCCTACCGGGACGGAAAGCGGTATGCCGAATTGGCCGGTATCGTCACCAAGGAAGGCCGACACGGTATAGCTCATCGAGTTGGTAACGATAATATCCTTGGCGTCGTCACCATTAACGTCGGCAATCAAAAGACCTTTCGGAACGAGTTCGGTATCAT
>JASFHG010000482.1:0-3821 GCA_050123355.1 Planctomycetia bacterium | reverse complement strand
GTGAAATTGCATACGACCACCTCCCCCCATACCTTTTTTCGAGGAAACTAACATGGAGCTGCCGGAAAACCAAGCGGAAGTCCCTCAAAATAGTGTCCCGCCAAGCGATGCGCCTCAAAATTCCGAACCGGCCGCCCCTCGATGGGAGCCACTTTGTGCCACCGACCGCCGCGTGGTCGGGGTTTTAATCGAAAAAGCGAAAACCACCCCCGACGCCTATCCGCTTACACTCAACGCACTTTGTAACGGATGTAACCAGAAGAGCAACCGCTCGCCGGTCACCCAACTCGAGCCGGAAGAGGTCGAAACATCGCTCGATCGGCTCCGCCAGAAGGGGGCCGTCTTTGTCGTACATGGAGGGGGACGCGTCGAAAAGTATCGCCACAATATATACGAATGGCTCGGCGTCTCGAAACAGGAGATCGCCGTCATGGCCGAACTGCTCCTCCGCGGCGAACAGACCCAAGGAGAGCTACGTGCCCGAGCCGCGCGTATGGAGCCGATCGCAAGCCTCGCCGAACTGCAACCGATCGTCCGCGCACTCAAAGAACGAGGGCTAATCGTCCCGCTGACCCCCGAAGGCCGCGGGCATATCCTGACCCATAACCTTTACCAACCGCAAGAATTGGAAAAACTTCGCGCCAAACACTCCGGCGGCGTACCCATCGCAGACTCACCGCCACAAACGGTCCCGACTCCGAGCCCCCCACCAAGCCCGGCCGCTCCAACCGTACCCTCGTCGATCATCGTCACCGACGACGAACAAGTAAACTCGCTGCAACGTGAAAACGAAGAACTTCGCACCCGAGTCACCGACCTCAACTCGCAAGTGTCCGACCTGACCGACCGCGTCGAACAAACCGAACGCGCCCTCCGCGAGTTACGTGATGCTTTGGGGGGATAAAAAATCATTCCAAAAATTTCGCCACAAACCATTTTTCAAACCTTTTAGCCGACGGGCATGCCCGTCGCTTTAGCCGTCGAGCTTGCTCGTCGCTTGAAGCAAGTTAGCACTTCAAAACGACGAGCAAGCTCGACGGCTAAAAGGGTACCACAAAATATTGCACGAACCATGTCCTCCACCCTTTCCCTTGAAGCGAAGCGAGCTGACCACCTTACCAAAACGCCACGGCTCCACTTCAACCCGGCGGACGGACAATATACGCTCTGCGGAGTCGACTCGGTGATCGATTTTACCGAATCACTGCTCTGGGCCTCGATCCACCGGCCGGTCAAAATCGACCACACCGCTCTGATCGTACAGGCAGAGCTCGAGACGAACGAAGGAAAAACGCTGCCGATCCTCATAAAACGTTCCCGGTCGCGAAACGGACTGAAAGCACTCCTCAGCTACCTCCGACCGGACCGTTCCCGCCGGGCCGCACGCCATGGCCGAGTGTTGGTCGACAGCCGTATCCCGACTGCACGCCCGCTCTGGACCGCGGGGCCTCGCAAGATACCGGGCCGACGCCTCGCTCGCGAGACTTACCTCGCTCAAGAATGGCTACCGGGGACCGAAAACCTCCACCTGTGGATCCGCCGACTCCTGGACAGGAAAGTCAGCCTGACCGAGCGGCTGCACCGAATCCGTGCATGTGCCGAGCAAGCAGGCCGGATGCTCGGACGAATGCACGCAGCCGGTATCTCGCACCGCGACCTCAAAGCGACCAACCTGCTGATCCACGAGCCGAAAATCGAGCCGAGCCAAAAAATCAAAACGAGTCTGCCCGACTTGTGGCTGATCGACATGGACGGCGTCCGGACACGCCGGTTCTGGTCGTGGCTGCCGTGGGTCTCCTCGAAGCTCAGCTACCGTCGTCGCGCAGCCGATCTGGGACGACTGGCCGTCTCGGCCGAGGCCTATCCGTGGATCACACACTCGATCCGTGCCGTCTTCCTGCGTGCCTACGCCTCTCAATTCAAGCCAGGCAAGCTCGACCTGCGTCGTCTCTGGCACGAGGTCGCCCGATCGGCCCGACGCCGCCTCAAAAAGAAGCGTCGCCGCGGCAGGGAAATCTATTGACCGGTGAAAAATGTGCATAACTTGTCAGCAATTCCCGCGATAGCTGTACCAAATAGGCCGATTTTACCGGGCTCGTGAGCGGCACCCCCCGGTTTTGGGAGTCACCTTATTGATTTCGGTTCGCAAAAAAGGGACGATATTGGTACAATAAAAGAGGAGCAAGAGAATTCTAGGCACCCCATTTATAGAACCATGCATCACCGATCTCCTTTCACCCACCCTTTACGGAACGCTTCTATCACACTGCTGGCCATCGTCCTCGCGACGATGACGTTCGCGGTCTCGGCCCATGCCGAAAGTGTCTACGATATGGCCGTCCAGGTCGCAAAGCGTTACAGCAAAAATCTTCAAGATCTGGCCGATTGGTGTGACGAAAAAGGCTTGGTCGACGAGGCAGCCAAAACCCGCGAGTGGAACACCACCCGCGACCCTCGCAAGGTTTATATAGCGGTCTTGCCGCGAGAGATCGGCACTCTGGCCAACGCCGGCAAGGACCTTTCGGGCGACGCGCTAGAGTGGCATAAAAAATTTCGGCGACTGCGTGAAAAACAGGCCGATACCTACTTTGCCCTGGCACGTCGGGCCGTCCGCTTGCAACAAGCGTCACTGGCTTTCGACCTGGCAATGGCCGCGATTCACGAAGACCCGGACCACCAACAGGTCCGAAAACTGCTCGGCTACCGAAAGTACAAAAAAACCTGGTCCACCCCTTACGAGATCAAGCGATATCGGGCCGGCCAAGTCGACGACGAAAAATTCGGCTGGATCCGCGAAAAGGATCTGGAACGTTACAAAAAAGGGGAGCGACGCTCCGGCAAGCTGTGGATCTCCGCGGAAGAGGATGCCCAAAAACACCGAAACATCGAAAATGGCTGGAAAATCGAGACCGAACACTATGTCATCGTCACCAACCACAGCATCGAGGTAGGCGTACGGCTCGGGCGCAAGATGGAAGTGCTCTACGATGTCTGGAAACGGCTCTTTATCCGTTACTATGCCACCCAGCAACAAGTGATGCAGATCTTCAACGGTCGCAATGCCTACCGTAAGATGCCTGTCCATAAAGTAATGTACTTCCGCGATCGCGAAGATTACATTCAGAATCTCAGCAGCATCTCACCCACGGTGAAAATCTCGGTCGGATTTTACATGTCCTCCACTCAATGCATGTACTCCTTTGCCGGCGAGGGAAAAGACGAAGAAGCCCGAACGCTTTACCACGAAGGAACCCACCAACTCTTTCAAGAGTCGCGACGTGTATCCAACAAGGTCGGAGCGGAGGCAAACTTCTGGATCGTCGAAGGGCTCGCAACCTATATGGAATCGCTACGTAAGGAAAAGGACTGCTACGTTCTGGGCAACCCGGACGACCAGCGCATGAAAGCGGCCCGACACCGCTACCTGAAAGACAAATTCTACATCCCGATGGAACAGCTGACCGCTATCAGCCGAAAAGGGCTCCAGACCAGCCCCCACATCCGAACGCTCTACAGCCAAATCGCCGGTGTGACCCACTTCCTGATCAGCTACGACGGCGGCCGTTATCGCGACCCCTTGATCAATTACATCTCGGCCGTCTACAACGGCAACCAGGACCCCGAGCTTCTCGAAAAAACGCTCGGCACTTCCTACGAAGAACTCGACCGGCTCTACGGCGATTTTTTGAAAGGGAAGCTGAAAAAGAAAGAGTCCACCTCGGCCAACGACGAACTTCTCAAAAGTGCGTCGTGAGGAAATCTCTCCGCTCTTTAAGGAACCATATCCACATTACTTCACTTCCCAAGCCGAAATTGGGCCG
>JASFHG010000481.1:0-3824 GCA_050123355.1 Planctomycetia bacterium | reverse complement strand
CAAGCGGTCCGCGCAGGTAAAGTGCAAGAGGCCGAAAAATATTTAAGCAGAGCACGCGAGATGGCCAAGTACCTCCGCGAAGATACCGATTCTGCCTCGGCTCGATTTGGCTCGGAACATCCTTCGGCCAAAAACGCTTTCGAAGCGACTCTTGCTACCGGGGCGTTGAAACGTATAGAAAAATTGATCGAGTCGGCAAAGGCGAAAGAGTAGGTCCTCAATTGCCGTTGCCCATAGGTAGTCCTTAACGACGAGCAAGCTCGTCGGCTAAAATATTACGAAAGATCGACGATCAGTGACTCGAACTGCGCTTCGCTGAGGACCGTGACGCCGAGATCTTGGGCTTTGGTCAGTTTGCTGCCGGCTTTCTCGCCGGCGACCAGGTAGTCGGTCTTCTTCGAGACACTTGACGAGGCGTGGCCGCCGTAGCGGGTGATCATTTCTTTGATCTCGTCGCGGGTATATTTCGTGAGCGTGCCGGTGACGACGAACGTCTTGCCCTCGAAAATCGCGGCGGCGTCTTCCGCTTGCTCGGCTTCGAGAATAACCCCCTGGCCGCGCAGGTCCTTGATCACCTCTTTTCCATAATCGCTTTGCAGGAAGTCGAAAACGCTTTCGGCGATGATCGGGCCGATGTCGCGGACGGCGGCGATCTCGTCGACCGAGGCATCGGCCAGACGGTCGATCGTGCCGAACTCGTCGGCCAAACGCCGCGCGACCCCGGTGCCGACATGGCGGATCGACAGCGCGGTCAGCACTCGGGCGAGGCCGCGGGTTTTGCTCGCTTCGATCGCCGACAGCAGGTTCTCCGATGACTTGGTCCCCATCCGCTCCAAACGACCGAGGTCGAACAGTGACAGCCGGTAGAGGTCGCCGTAGGTCGTGACCAGTTTTTCGTTGACGAGCTGCTCGACCAGCTTGTCGCCGAGTCCCTCGATGTCCATCGCGCTGCGTCCGGCGAAGAAGCGGAGCCGTTCTTTCAATTGGGCCGGGCACATCTGGTTCGGGCACCGGATGTAGACGCCTCCTTCGTCCTTGACTAGGTTGGTTTTGCACTCGGGGCATTTCTTGGGGAAGTGGAACGGCGGCTCGTCCCCTTTTCGCAGGTGTTTTTCGACACGGACGACGTGTGGGATGATCTTGCCCGCCTTTTCGACGACGACCGTGTCGCCGACCCGGATGTCCTTGCGCTCGATTTCGTCGGCGTTGTGTAGGCTGGCTCGCGAGACGGTCGTCCCGGCCAGTTCGACCGGTTCGAGTTCGGCGACCGGCGTGATCGTGCCTGTCTTACCGACCTGGACACGGATCTCGTTGAGTCGAGTCGTCGCTTCGTACTTCTCGAACTTATAGGCGATCACCCATCGTGGGCTTTTTGACGTCGAGCCGAGCCGCTCTCGTTGCTCGAAACGGTTGACCTTCAGCACCAGCCCGTCGATCTCGAAGTCGAGCGTGTGGAGCTGTTCGATCAATTGCTCACAATGCTCGACGGCTGCGTCGAACGTTTTGAAGGCTTCGACCATCGGCGTGATGGGTAGTCCGAAACTTTGAAGCCGTCGCAAAAAGTCCATGTGATTGTCAACGCCGAGCCCCTCGACTTGGCCGACACCGTGGCAAAAGAGCCGCAGCTTCCGCTCGGCACAGATCCGCGGGTCGAGCAGCCGGACGCTTCCGGCCGTCACGTTTCGCGTGTTGGCGTAAACCGGTTGACCTTTTTCGATTTGCCGCTCGTTAAGCTGGACCAGGTCGGAGTTGGTCATGTAGATCTCGCCCCGCACTTCCAGTAGCGGCGGGATATTTTTACCGAGCAGCTTCAGCGGGACCTCGTCGATCGTTCGGACGTTGTGTGTGATGTCGTCTCCCATCCGTCCGTCACCGCGTGTTAGCCCCTGGACGAGCAGCCCGTTTTCATAAACCAGCGAGATCGCGACACCATCGATCTTCAACTCGACGACCCACTCGATCGGTTCCCCTTCGAGCAGCTTGACGGTCCGCTCGGCGTAGGCACGGAGCTCTTCGATGCTATAGGTGTTGTCGATCGAGAGCATCGGCTCGCGATGGGCGACATGCTCGAGCCCCGGCAGCGGCTGGTCGCCTACCCGTTGTGTCGGGCTGTCCGGCGTGATCAGTTCGGGATGGGCCGCCTCGAGTTCCTTGAGCCGGTCGATCAGCCGGTCGTACTCGGTATCCGAAATCTCGGGCTGTGCTTCGACATAATATTTCTGATCGTGACGTCGGATCGTCTCGCGTAGCGTTTCGAGTTCTTTGGTAGGGTCTTTTGCCATGATGGGGTGCTGATTTTAATGTATATTTTTTATATACCAAGCCGGTCCCGGAACCAAAATAGAGACTGCGTCTCAATTTCGGCTTGAAACGTGGTGATGTATGATGAAGCTGAAATTTCTAATGGGGATTACAACAGCAACAGGAATCGCCAGGGGTGCACTCTTCAGGAAGGATCGGGACCAGGCAGAGGAACTTGAAGGGGGTCTCGCCCGTGTTGGTGAAACGGTGCAGTTCGTTGGCCGGTACATAGGCGAACGAGCCGGGCTGCAACGGGTGTTCTTCCTCTTCGTACAGCACCGAGCCGTCCCCTTCGAGTACGTACACTTCATGCTCGAAATCATGTGTATGTCGTGGCGTATGTCCGCCCGGCGCGACTTCAAACTGACGCATGGCGAAGTGGGGCGCACCGTCAGCATCGTTGACGAGGACTCGGATTGTGCATCCGACCGCTCCTTCCATGTCGACCGGCGCGGCAGTGATTTTGCTAAAATGGTTGATTTTCATGAGAACTCCTTTTGGGGAACTTTTGAAATTTTGCTATGTTCAAAATAGGTTTTTTGTAAAATATTAATTCACTCTTCTTCCTGATCAATTCCCAGTACCTTCTCGAAGATGCCGACTATCTCGACATCCTGGCGGGCGAAGATCGTGCGCAGGTCGAGTGTGACCTTGTCGTCCTCGACGTCGGCCATGATCGCGGGTTCCGCTTGAGCCAGCTTGGTTGCCAACGCGGCGGCCGGCATTGTCTCGGGATCGATGACGATCTTCCAACTGGGGATCTTGGTGCGAAACGTGACGGTCGATTCGACCGGGGTGGCCGAACGGAGGTCGTCGAGGATTGCAAGCTGGGGCGCGAGTCGCTCGGCCCGATTCTTGAGGTTCTCGGCCGATACCGAGAGTAGTTCCAAGATCGGGACCGTCAGGACCATCGCTTCGGTCGATTGGCAATGAGCCAGCACCGAGGCAAGGGCCGCGAGCGTCGATTCGCCAGGCGTCGGGGCCAGCTGGGCGACCGTGCCGCGATGCCGAACTTTTTCGAGTATTTTTTTGGAGCCGAGGACGATCGCACAGCGAGGGATTCCGAGCAACTCGACGTTCATTACGACCAGGTCGGCTCCGTCAGTGATCGCCTGCTTGACGTTCGGCACCCCTTCGATGCCATGCTTGGTCAAGTCGACCAGCGTCGCGGCTCCCAATTCGCAGACGAGCGTCATGTCGTGCTCTCGCTTCAGTGCGGCCAGTTCGGCGATGGTTGCCCGCTGGACGGTTTTCTCTTCGGCACTTTGGGTCGGCTCTGCATAGAAGAGGACGCCGGGGAACTCCCGTTCGTTGAATGCGCCCTCTTCGTCGACGATCGCGGCCCGATAGTCGTCGATCGTCACGCGGTCGACCGTGCCGACCTCTTCCCAGTGGCCGGTCGTTTCGCGGATCAGGTCGGGCAGGCAGCACTCTTTACTCCGCCGGAGCATGTCCATTCGTGCAACAATCAGTCCGGCTCCGCCCATGCCGGTACAGAGCGATTTGCAAATCGCATAGACGGC
>JASFHG010000480.1:0-3832 GCA_050123355.1 Planctomycetia bacterium | reverse complement strand
CGTCGTTTTGAAGTGTGGACTCGCGTCAAACGACGGGCAGGCCCGTCGGCTAAAGCGATATGAAATCCGTTCGAGAAAAAATTCTATCTTAGAATGGCCACCATTCGACCAGTACGACCGCGCTGCCGAAGGCGAGCAGGCCGATCACGTTCTGGAGGCCGATGTTGGCGGCGACCGAAAACCACTGGCCCATCCGGATCAGCTCGCCTGTCTCGAAGATGTAGCTGGAGAACGTGGTGAACGCGCCCATGAATCCGACGAAGACGACCGCCCGCCACTCGTGTGTGAACCAAGTTTGACCACGCATTAAGGTCCAGAGCAGGCCGAAGACGAAGCAGCCGAGGATGTTGACGACGATCGTTCCCCACGGCAGATGCCCTTTGGTGAAATGTTGGACCAGGCTTGCCAGGCCGTATCGAGCCAGAGTCCCGATCCCGCCGGCCACCGCGACACCGAGTATTTTGATCGTGCAATTCATGGGTGATTGCTTTCTTATGGTTAGCGGCGGTCCGAGCCGGACTGGCGAGCTTGTCCCCGCATTTTATGACGTGAAAAGCGTCTTTGCTTAACAATACGTTTTTTCTGTATGCCAAACCTCTCATCATGGCCCGAATGGGGCCGAAGTGCAAGCCCGTCACCCCCCTCATTTTGGGGTTCTCTTGACATTTTGCTTATTTGGCGTAATATGCAAATAGATTCGGGACGATCGTAATAATATCGATGTCCTTCATTTTTTTGTGTCCCCGTTTAGCGGTCGAATGGAATTCGACGCGTTTATGAAATTTCCATAACCGTAAAAAAACACGCCCTGATTGATGCGGAAGCACCATCCCCAAAACGTCGAATTCCATTCGACCGCTAAACAATGTGATTGAAAATCCACCTTATTTTACCATGACGACTAAAAGTACCACTTCCCAAATAACGCCGGCGGATTACAAGGAGCGGGCGGCGATGCTCAAGGCGCTCGGCCATCCGGCTCGGCTGTTGATTGTCGACGAGCTGGCTCGGACCGGCCCTCGATGTGTTTGCGAGCTGACCGAGTTGGTTGGCACCGACATGTCGACCGTTTCGCGGCACTTGGCCCAACTTCGCAACAATGGCATCATCGCAGACGAGCGGGACGGCACGAAAATTTTCTATCGGCTTTGCTTCCCCTGTTTGGGCGAGTTGCTCGGCTGTTTGTCAGGCGTGTGTGAGTGTGAAGGATAACAAATACGGAAAAACCAAAATATGAGTTGGAAAGAAGAGTGGAAAAAGTTGGCGGCGATGGTGCTGGTGTTCCTCGTCTGCTTTTATTTGCCGATCGATTGGCCCCGGTTCAGTGACGCGGTCTTCGCTTCGTTGAAGCTGGTGAAGTGGTACGCTCAGGAGCATGTGTTGCTCTGTTTGGTGCCTGCCTTTTTCATTGCCGGGGCGGTCGGGGTCTTTGTCAGCCGCGAGTCGGTGATGAAGTACCTCGGTGCGAACGCGCCGAAGCCGATCGCCTACGCGGTCGCCTCCGTCTCGGGCACGATCCTGGCGGTCTGTTCGTGCACGATTTTGCCCTTATTTTCCGGGATTTATCGTATGGGGGCCGGGCTGGGGCCTGCCTGTACGTTTTTATACTCCGGGCCGGCGATCAATATCCTGGCAATCGTCCTGACGGCCAGAATTCTCGGGCCGCAGTTGGGGATCGCTCGTGCGATCGGCGCGGTTATCTTCAGCATCGTGATCGGCCTGGGCATGCACTTCCTCTTCCTACGCGAGGAGCAAGAGAAAGTGGCTGCGGCGGCCCAGATGCCGGAATCGGAAGGGGGGCGACCTCTTTACCAAACGATTTTATACTTCGCCGCGATGGTCGGAATCCTCGTCTTCGCGAATTGGGGCAAACCGGCCGAGGATACGACCGGAGGGCTCTGGTGGCTGATTTTTTCAAATAAGTGGGCGATCACCGCCGGCTTTGCGGTCGTGTTGGGTATGATCCTGATCGTGTGGTACGGGCTGGGTTGGATTCGGGTCGGCCTGATCGCCGCTGCCGTTGCGGCTGCCGCAATCATGAGTCCCCACATCCCGAATATCGATCCGAAATTTGTCCCGATGGTCCCGTTCGTGGTCGGGTTCGTCGGTCTTTCGGTTATTACGAGCACCCGCGACGACGAGTCGGGCGAGTGGTTCTCGCAGAGTTGGTTCTTCGCGAAGCAGATCCTGCCGCTGTTGTTCATCGGTGTCGTGATCGCGGGCCTCCTGCTCGGGCTGCCGAAGGCGCTTGGTGGTGATCAGGGGCTCATCCCGCAGGAATGGGTTGCGAAAATGGTCGGCGGGAATTCGTGGTTCGCCAACTTTTTTGCTTCCGTGGCCGGTGCGTTTATGTACTTCGCCACCCTGACCGAGGTCCCGATCCTGCAAGGGTTAATGGAAAACGGGATGGGGAACGGTCCGGCGTTGGCACTGCTTTTGGCCGGGCCGGCGTTGAGCCTGCCGAACATGCTGGTGATCAACTCGGTTATCGGCCCGAAGAAAACCGTCGCGTTTGTCAGCCTCGTCGTCATCATGGCCACGATCAGCGGCAAGATTTATGGTTTGTTTTTTATGTAAGTCACAGGAGAGAAATATGGAATCCTATCTCATACAAGTACTTGGCACGGGCTGTGCGAAATGTGCAAAGCTCAAGGCGAACGCTGATGAGGCCGTTGCCTCCTCGGGTGTCGATGCGACCGTCGAAAAGATTGAAGATATCGTCCAGATCACCAGCTTCGGCGTGATGATGACGCCTGCCTTGGTCGTCAACGGCGAGGTGAAGGTCGTCGGCAAGGTCCCGTCGGTCGAGGAGATTAAGAAGCTGTTAGTTTAGTAAGAAGCGTTTTATGCACCAACTTTTATTGAGTCTCAGGTATTTAAAGTTACATCGTCAAGCCGGAATTGGGCCGCGAAGCGTGCCCTATTCCGGGTTAAAGGAGCTGTGATGAACCGTAGCATGGACCCGGAATAGGGACTATCGTCCCAATTCCGGCTTGGACTGATATTGGAGTCCTATAACTTTAAATACCTGAGACTCAATAAGTACGAAATTTCATTTTTCCTAAGGGTCTTTACCATGGAATTCAAAAACGCGGTTGCGGTTTGTTTAATTTCGTTTTTTTCGGCGTCACTGGTCGTGTTGATTGCTCGTTCGCTCGATCTGCACGCGGCGTCGGAGATCCGGCCCGAGCTGGAGCAGATCCGTGGCGAGCTCCATGCCCTCCGTGCCCAACTGGCCGGGAAAGAGGTTGGTGACTTGGGGCCCGTTTCCGATGCGGCCGAAGTGACCGACGGGGTGGTGGTGTACTTTGCTCATAGTAGCGAGCGGTGTCCCGACTGTCGCGAGCTGGAGCGTCAGGCCCACGAGGCGATCCAAAGCGGTTTTGCCGAGGAACTCAAGGACGGGAAGGTGGTCTGGCAGGTACGCGACTACGAAAAACCGAACGGTGCTTTTTTGGAGAAAGACTACGGGGTCTACACGTCGACGGTCGTTCTGGTTCGGATGAAGGATGGCAAGGCGGTCGACGGGAAACACCTCGACGAATCGTTGGGGAAGGTCAAGCAGGGGCTCGACAAGGAACTGATAGATTACATTCAAGGCGAGGTGCGAGCGATGCTCGACCGTGAGGAACCGACCGAGGAGCTCTCGCCCGAGAATACGCCGGATGCCACGGACGAGGTTCCGGTTCCGACACCCTAAAATAATTCACTTTTAAAAATTTTCAAAGGAGATTGCCATGAAACCCCTCATGTTCTTGTTAACTTTTGCGATGGTGGTTTTGACTTTTGTCTTGGTTAGCCAGAAGGTCTTGGCTGGCGATAAGGAAAAAGA
>JASFHG010000479.1:0-3839 GCA_050123355.1 Planctomycetia bacterium | reverse complement strand
GGCCTCCCCAAACCAAAGCCACCCCCATCCCACACTCAGGCGGCGAGCGACATTCTCCCAGTCCGCCCCGTAAGCCGCCGCATCCAGTGTTATATCTGACGTTTATGACCAATCACGTAGAATTCTTCGTTAGGTTTAGTTTGTAGTAAGCACCTTAACTTTCCACAATCCGCCGCATGTGCATATCCGCGACGTGGTCAGGCAAAAGAACACCGATCTGCCCAGTCTTCAAGTTTCTTCCAAGTTCTTTTCGGCCCATAATAAACTCAATAACTTCTTGGATCTCTGGTTTGAGACACGTCAGTACATATGCAATAAAGTCGTCGACAGACTGCAATGAACTATCCAACTCAGCGTAGCCACACGCTTGCAGGCTAGTCGCGAACGTCTGGCTCCAGAAACTCGAGTACTTCTTGAACACAGGCACCCTTTCGTTGAAGTAGATCTCACCCGTCTTGAGCTTCGACGGAACAATGTTTCCATGTAGATTATCGTTCCGCTCATTTATAACTTTGTTGTATGCGCGACATGCGGGGTCTGACCAATTTACCTTTTGCCGGAAACCGTTGCAGTTGATGTGTAATGACTGGACTTTGACAT
Organism: Planctomycetia bacterium; assembly: GCA_050123355.1. GTDB lineage: Bacteria > Planctomycetota > Planctomycetia > Pirellulales > Thermoguttaceae > JASFHG01. The sequence continues at coordinate 3,239 of JASFHG010000479.1, read as the reverse complement.
CGATCTGTGCTCGAACAGCATTGTCGTGCAGTCTTTCATTCTCTTTGATGTCGGACTTAAGTAGCACAAGCATAATAAGGTTAATAAAGGACTCTGCGAGGATCGGCGCGAGTACTCGTAACGATGAGGCCAAACCGTATGCCCTTTGGTATCTTTCGCTGAGACTAGAAATTGTGGTAGCGAGTTTCTTGCATTCAGAAGGTGTTTCGGGATCTCCAAATTTGTCACGGTCATGATCAATTGCAAGTTTGCCAAGTTGCTTTCGCATATCGTCGATGCTAGCCCGAAGGTTCTGGTACGGGTTCAAGAACGTTTCCCAATCTTCTAGCATCTCACGACGCAATCGTGACATCTCTTGGCCATACTTCGCGAAATCACTTTTGATAAACCGGATGAGTTGATCTCGTTCAAGCTTATCGAAGTCCCACTGCCCCAAGAAGCGCACCTCTGTTCGGAGATTCATGCCAAGAAAAATAAGGAGACCTTGAGTGTGTTGCAGCGTCCAATCCCAATGAATTAAGTTGTCAGAATCATCATCGCGCAGGAAATTTTGAATGCCGTTTGGGGGGCCAAATTTTGCATACAGATACACGTATAGGTCCGCTGGACTTAGTTCGTCTCGGATTGCCCAAATCTGACAGGTAGAGTCCTTAGGCCGTTTTTCGTACCACTGCATGCACTGCATGATCTCTGGCGGAGATAGAGCTGTGAATTGATTGAGGTTGAGTAACAAAGTCATGAGGGCGTTGTTTTCGCAGATCTAACTTTTGGTTATAGAGAATTTTTACCTGCCATATCACCTTATAGGCCACAGGCTTGCGGTCTATAAGGTTATTGCCGTGATTCTACCCGCTCCAATCCTGTATCGGTTCGGCACATCAAGGTGAATTTGATTTTAAAAGCGTGTTGTTTTTTGTCAACATGAAGTTTGGCTCTGTTTTTCCTGGACCCCGCTTTAGCGGGAGCCCCGATTTCTGTGAGCCTCGCCTTTGCGTGCGCTACCCCTTCTGAAATGAAAAAGAGCAGGGGCGTGAATTCAATTGAAAAACGGCCGATTGGCGATCCGTTTCTGGCAATGAAATTCGTTTTGGTTTTTGCGATCGTTTTTTTGGGCGGCGGAATTTTGGATCGGCGGTGCGGGCGGGCTTGCGGAGAGTTGTTGAAAGAGAAAGTTTCTTGCGGATGGTTTCTTTTGGTGAGATTTTGTTTCCAAAGCGTTTCAGAGCGAGGGCCGGATTCCGGATCGATTTGGGTCGGTCCGGTAGCGCAGCAACGTCCGATAATGTTTCTTATGTTCGGTCAGGCGGTCAAATTCGGCTAGACAGGTAAAAATCGTGTTTCCGGGCGTTTCCGACGCGCGGACTGCTCTGCCCGGCATGGAGTGTGCGCAAAGGATCGTGCGAGAGATGCGGTGGCGAGATGACGGGCTGCGGAAATTTGCATGACGATCGGAAGTGTTTTTGAGTCGGGAATCAAAATTTCGCGACGGGTGAAAAAGTTGGTTGTCAAGAGGTTTGAAATTCGTTTCTTGGTCCGGTTTCAATAGCGGCAAAAAACAGGGGTCCCCCTCCTCTGCCCTTGCCGAGGTGGACATTTGATTACTAGCTCATGTAGGGGGTTATTGTCCGGTCGCTCTCTCGGCCGCTTCCTTGGCGGCCTCTTTGGCGCGTTCCGCTTGTTCGTCGATTTGCTCGCCGACCTTTTCCTTGATGGATTCCTTGATCTCGTCGAAGGCGGACTTCCCTTCTTCGGCGACCTCTTTGCCCGCTTCAGAGATCGGGTTCGTTTCGTCGTCGGCCGGCGTGTCCGGGTCGAGCTTGCGGTCGAACTCTTCGATGTACTCGCCCAGGTACTGGGTGACTTGCTCGGGGAGGACGGGTGTGGCCCTTTCGATCAGCAGCGCGATGTATCGGCCGGAGTAGCTTTCCAGGACATAGCCTCGCAGGGTTTCGGAAAGGGTCACGGCGAAGAACGTGATGATCACGCAATAGAGCACTCCCTTGATCAGTCCGAGCAGGGCGCCGGCCTGACGGTCGAATTCCTTGAGCCGGACGCGGTCGATGACGCCGGAGACCAGCCGGAAGATGCCCCAGACCAGCAGCGACGTGATCAGGAACAGCACGAACATGGCGATGAATCGGTTCCACGGCTCGGCCTCGCCGAACAGGTGTGCGATGTTCGGGCTGAAGCGGATCGCGACGCCGATACTCAGCACGATCGAGGCGACCGACGCGAATTGCCAGGCCATCCCCTTCCAGAACCCGAAGAGGATCGTCCCGCCGAGAACGACGAGCATGAAAATGTCATACGGTTGAAAGCTTGCGGCGGCCATGCGAAAAATTCCTTAATTTTGGGGACCATATATATTGGTCGTTAGCGTTTTGTCAACTTCTTACCCGAAATAGGGACTGGCGTCCCAATTTCGGCTTGGAGGTGTTTAGTTTGGGATGTGTGACGTGACGAGCTGCTAGTTTGCATAGAATGCAGAGTATAGTGTAACGCAAAGGCTGTCATACCTGAATACCATTTTTTAATAGAGGACAGATGATAGAGGATAGAGGACAGGAGGATGCTACCGCACTAGAGGGGATTTGTTAGTTTGGGCAAAATTTCGAGTTCTGTTCTCTGTCCTCTGTCGTCTGTCCTCTATCCACCCAAATTGCTCTTGGTCGTTTGGGGGGGAATTCGTATGATGGGCAACCTGGAAATTGCCCATTTTGTAACGACGGGCAGGCCCGTCGGCTAAAAAGAGGAACGATCATGGCAGGATTCAAGACACATGTGACGGCGAGCAGCCTTTTGGGAGTTGGATACGGGATCGCGGGCCACTATTGGCTGGGGACGCCGCTGGAGACCTCCATTTTGGCGGGCGGTTTGTGCGGCGTGGCGGGGATGCTGCCCGACTTGGATAGCGATTCGGGCCGGCCCGTGAAGGAGAGCCTCGCGTTTGCGGCGGCCGTGATCCCGATGATGTTGGTCGAGCGGTTTCGCGAGTTCGGCATGACGACCGAGTCGATCGTTTTGGTGACCGGGTTGATCTATATCATTGTCCGGTTCGGGCTCGGCGAGGTCTTTACCCGGCTGACGGTCCATCGTGGCATGTTCCACAGCTTTCCGGCTGCGCTGATCTTTGGCGAGGTCGCTTTTCTTGTCAGTACGGGCGACTTGAATACTCGATTTTACAAGGCAGGCGCGATCGTTGCGGGATACTTATGTCACCTGGTGCTCGACGAAATTTA
>JASFHG010000478.1:0-3851 GCA_050123355.1 Planctomycetia bacterium | reverse complement strand
TGGACCTTGATCCGTAATTTATCAATAAGAAATATAAACCCCCCCCCCCCAACTCCTGCAAGCACGCTCGCCAAGAACAGCTCCGACATGCCGGCCCGGCCAAGAACCATAAGAATCAGCCACCATGAAACACTCGTGACGATCGCCGGATACCAGATCGAACGCGGCACACGCTTCTGATCCCACTCGATCATCCCAGCGCCGAGCAAAGTGACAAGGAGAACCAAGTGCGCAACGGTCCTCACAGCCACCAATAAAAAAGAAGGACCCGATCCTGCCGTTGCAAGATCAGGGTTTGCTGCCACTGCATTCATGGGAAACGCCCACGGAGACTTCAACCCAAACCACTCCACCCAAACGACCACCAAAAACATGACCGCGACAATCGCTTCAATCACCGGATAGCGGGCCGAAATCGGCTCGCCGCAGTCGCGACACTTGCCACGCAGCAAAAGCCAGCCGAAAACCGGGATGTTGTCGTACGGGCGGATCGGGTGCTCGCAACGGGGGCAGTGGGACGGCGGGCGGATCAGGCTCTGCCCGACAGGCAGGCGATAAATCACGACGTTCAAAAAACTCCCGATCGCACCGCCAAGAAACGTCACCCCGACGAGAATGAAGATAACAGCACCAGGTTGCAGCGTACTAATAATATCCATGCGCGATCCGCGATACTTCTTTTTCCACTTCCACCATCCCTTAAAGCCGATTCTCTGCGAAGCAGAGAGTCGGATCGGGCAACATTTCCCCTACCGCAATGCTTGACGTTTTTTGCCTTACTTCATCGGGAGCCGTTTGGCCAAATGCTCGACGCTGCGGACGGCCGGGATATGGGCATCCGCACCGGGGGCCAGCGTACGCAGCAGGGCCGCGATCTTGACCATCCGGCCCGACTCCCAGAGCAGCACCGGACGATTCGGGCCGGTGTTCGGGCCGAGCAAAATTGCACGCTCGCCCAGGTTGCCCTGATAGCCTCCCTCGATGAAAACACCACGCTGGTCGACCAGAAATCGAGCCTTGAACTCATCGAAAGCAAACACGGTCGCCATGTCGGTCGTATAAACCGGGTTAACCTGCATCTCCATCTCGCGAGCGGCCGCCATCAAGAGCGGCTTGCCGATCGTGCCCGGCTTGGTCGATTCGATATGGCCGTAAAGATTTTCGATCCGGCCACTGCGGAACGACGCATGATCGATCGTGATGTTTGCTCGCCCGGTGAAGATCTGCGAAAAACGGCGGCCGACCATCGCATCGAGGTCGACGTCGGTAAGCATCGCCGCCATGCCCGGAGCTTGGGCCGTCTTTAACTGAGCAACGCTTCCCACCCAACCGTCCGGCGAGGGCTGTGCACAAAAGTAGCCGGAAAACTTGGCATCCGGTCCGAACGAGTCGAACAACGGAACGAACCGCCCCAAGAGCCGGCAGGGGACCTGTTCCTTCTGGGTATCGAGATCGAACCAGAGGCTCACCTTCTGCCGATCGGCCGGTTTGCCTTCGAGCTTCTGCCCCACCCGCAAACGAATCGGTTGACTGGTCGTGTCGTGCTCCGTGTCGACCAAGCAAAAATGCAGCAGTGCCAGCGGCCCATCTTCCAAAGCGAGCAAACGGAACCGGATATCGGACAGCTCCTGCTCCAGTAACTCCGTTTCAGACGCAGAGGGCTGCGGATCGTCAAAAAAACCGACCCGATCGAGCGCAAGCTGGACATTGGCCCGCGAGTCGTTCAGGCGGTAGTCGATCGCCTCGCGAAACAGCCGGACCACCTCGGAAATCTCGTCACGCCGGACCTCCAGATTCGTCCCGGTCAGGCAGGTCGTCTCGCGAAGTTTGTCGTACGGATCGGGGAGCTTCCGCCGGCGAATCTCAAGCGATTCGAGACGTGCAACCGGATGCGAGGGGGTCGCCGCGGCTTGAGAAGTCTCCGCCTTTTCGTCCGCCTTCAGCTCGGGCCGATAGAAAGCCAGCCCTTGCAGACGAACGCGGCCCGGCTCGGGGTGCTCGACCGCGTCGACCGTCACCCGCAGGCCAAACAGCTCGCTGAGCCGTTCTTCCATGGCCGCCTCTTCCGACGGCAACCAACGCGAAACGCCCCATGCCAGCATCACCAACGTCGGCAGCAAGCAGAACAGCCCAAAGACACTCAGCCCGAGCCGGCGTCTGGTCCGTTGGTGAAGTTGGAAAAGGCGTTTCATTTCTTTTAAACCGCGGCTTTTTTGGACCGCGGCTCCGCCGCGCTGGTAAAAAATAGTTATACAAGCTGCCACGCCAACTCAATCGAGTTATGGCACAGGTTTTTGGGTGTGCAGTTTTTTAATTTATTCAACAATCCCCAAGCCGAAATTGAGGCGCAGCCTCTATTTCGGGTCAAAACAACGCAAAAGCGCCGAACAAGCTCGGCGGCTAAAATTTCCGTTTTCTCACCGTCTCTTCAAAAAGTTTCCAATGAGCGACGATCTCGTCAATATGATCATGCCCGAATTTGTCCGTCACCGCACGAGCCACCTCGAAGGCGACGACGTTCTCGACCACGACCGACGCGGCCGAGATGGCACAGACGTCACTCCGCTCGTAGGACGCCTCGCCCGGCTTGCCCGTCTTCAAGTTGATCGACTCCAGCGGCTTGGCCAGCGTGGAGATCGGCTTCACGGCCGCACGCACCACGAGCGGCTGCCCGTTGGTCATGCCCGCCTCGAGCCCACCGGCATGGTTCGTCGGCCGCGTGTACCCGAGCGTGTTATCGTTTGCTTTATCTTGCTCGAAGAGGATCGGGTCATGCACCTCCGAGCCACGGCGTCGAGCCGCCTCGAAACCGAGCCCGATCTCGACCCCCTTCACCGCCTGGACCGCCATGACTGCCTGCGCGAGCCGGCCGTCGAACTTCACGTCCCACTGGGCGTGCGTCCCCAGCCCGAACGGGAGCCCCTCGACACGGACCTCGACCACACCGCCGAGCGTGTCGCCCGCGATCAGGCACTCGTCGATCAGTTTCTTCGCATCGCCGTCCAGCTCCGGGTTGAGGGAGTAGACGCAGCTCTCCTCACGCATCGCCAGATGCTCGTCCATCGAACCCGGCTTCGGCGGGAGTTCCAACGGACCGATCTCGGTGACGTAACCGATCGTCCGGATCCCCAACGGGCTGCAAACCTGACGAGCCAGCGCCCCGGCCGCCACCCGACCGGACGTCTCGCGGGCACTTGCCCGTTCGAGGATCCCACGGATCGAGCCGTGATATTTGACCGAGCCGCTCAGGTCGCCGTGCCCCGGCCGTGGACATTCGAGATCGTCCATCTCGTTAATTTTGTAGTCTTTGTTCGGCACCAGCAGGGCGATCGGGCTGCCGATCGACGTACCACGCCAGATACCCGAAAGGATCTCGGCCCGATCGGTCTCGATTTTCTGCCGCCCTCCGCGACCATACCCCCCCTGACGTCGTGCCAACTCGGCATCGATCAGGTCCGTATCGATCGTTACCCCGGCCGGAAACCCATCGACCAGCGCCAAAATCCCCTTCCCGTGCGACTCCCCGGCAGTATGATAGTGCAACATATTTCTGTCTACTTTGTCTTTCAAATCTTAACTATAGATAACCATACACAATACCATCCAGATTGTACCCATTCCGGCACAAATCGCCTAGATCGAAATCCTACCAGCAAGACACCCAGATGGGGTACATGGTTCGTTTTATCCATAGAAGAAAAAAGAAAAGAACACCACCCTCGCCCAAGCCGATTCTCTGCGCAGCAGAGAGTCGGATCAGGGAGCCTTACTCAAAGAGACATCTTCTTGTGGTATGTGTTCTTCAGGCAATTTTTCTGGAAAATAAGGACGTTCTTCCCAGATGTAAATTA
>JASFHG010000477.1:0-3861 GCA_050123355.1 Planctomycetia bacterium | reverse complement strand
GCTGGCATGGGTACAAGATTTTTCCGGAAGGTGCGTCTCGACGCACCCTACTTAGCAAAATATTTTTAAAAGCACGCTAGCGACCAACGGGAGCGAGTTCCCCGATGGTGCGTTTAGCACCAACCAAAAGGAGTAACCATGGCACGACCGGTAACATTATTCACAGGACAGTGGGCGGACCTCTCGTTGGAAGCATTGGCGCAAAAGTGTCAGGAGTTTGGGTACGACGGGCTGGAGCTCGCTTGTTGGGGGGACCACTTCGAAGTCGATCGGGCCATGGCCGAAGACGATTATTGTGCGAAGAAACGCGAGACGCTCCAGAAGTACGACATGCAGTGCCACGCGATCAGTGCCCACCTGGTCGGCCAGGCGGTTCTCGACCGAATCGACGAGCGGCATCCGGCGATCCTGCCCGAGTATATCTGGGGTGATGGCGATCCCGACGGCGTGAACCAGCGTGCGATCGAAGAGATGAAGCAGACGGCCCGGGCGGCGCAGAAGTTCGGTGTCGAGGTGGTCAACGGCTTCACCGGTTCGAGCATCTGGCACCTGCTCTACTCGTTCCCGCCGGTCCCGCCCGAGGCGATCGAAGGGGGCTACAAGCTCTTGGCCGAGCGATGGAACCCGATCCTCGACGTCTTCGGCGAGTGCGGCGTCAAGTTCGCGCTGGAAGTCCACCCGACCGAGATCGCCTTCGACATCTACTCCGCCGAACGGGCCCTCGACGCGCTCGACGGGCGTGAAGAGTTCGGCTTCAACTTCGACCCGAGCCACCTGCTCTGGCAGGGCGTCGACCCGGTCGAGTTCATCAACCGATTCGGTGACCGGATCTATCACGTCCACATGAAAGACGCGATCGTCACGCTCGACGGCCGCTCGGGGATCCTGTCGAGCCACCTCGACTTTGGCGACCCGCGTCGCGGCTGGGACTTCCGCTCGCTGGGCCGCGGTGCGGTCAACTTCGAAGAGATCGTCCGCGCCCTGAACCGCGTCGGCTACACCGGCCCGCTGTCGGTCGAGTGGGAAGACAGCGGCATGGACCGCGAGCAAGGCGCGATGGAGTCGGTCGATTTCGTCCGCAGCGTCGACATCACCCCCAACACCGTCGCCTTCGACGCCGCCTTCGACAAGGAAAAGCAAGCATAGTAAGTAGGGTGCGTCTGGACGCACCTTCCAAAAAACGCTTTTCCCAAAGGTGCGTCCAGACGCACCCTACTCGGCCCCTCCGGGGCTTATAAAATCAAAAATCTCCAACCTGACGGAGCCAAACATGCGTGTCATGATCGACGATAGGGAGCTGATCCTCGACGAGGGGGAGAAGCTGAACGGGATCGAGGCGGCCCGGCGGGTTGGGATCCATATCCCGCACTACTGCTACCATCCCGGTCTGTCGGTCGTCGGAAGTTGCCGGATGTGTCTCGTCGAGTACGGCGTCCAGGACCCCGACTCGGGCGAGGTCCGCATGCCCAGGCGGCTGCTCCCGGCGTGCAAGCTCGAGATGACCGACGGCTCGGTGATCACGACCGATAGCGAGACGGTCCGCGCGGCCCGGGCTCGGGTGGAAGAGGGGCTGCTGCTGCGACACCCGATCGACTGCCCCGTCTGCGACAAGGCGGGCGAGTGCTTTCTGCAAGACTATCATTTCGAACACGGCCAGCCCGAACGGCGCGCCGAGGTACGCCCGTTCACCAGCCGGAAACGCGACCTGAGCGACAAGATCCGCCTGTTCGTCGACCGGTGCGTGATGTGCAGCCGGTGCGTCCGGTTCACCCGCGAGGTCTCCGGCGACGCGACCATGATGGTCACGAACCGCGGCGCCGAGAGCGAGATCGACGTCTTCCCCGGCCACCCGGTCGATGGCCCGCTGGCGTGTAACGTGGTCGACCTCTGCCCGGTCGGGGCGCTGGCCGATCGCGAGTTCCTCTACCGGCAACGGGTATGGTTCATGAAGGCCCGGCCGAGCGTCTGTGCCCGCTGTAGTACGGGCTGCTCGATCTGGATCGACGAGAACCAAGGCCACATCTGGCGGATCCGGCCGCGCGAGAATCAGGCCGTCAACCAGTGGTGGATCTGTGACGACGGTCGGCACGGTTTCGGCTACGTCCATAGCGCCGACCGGCTCACCACGCCGCTGCGCCGGACCGAGCGCGGCGCAGTCCCGATCGACTGGCCGACCGTGCTGGACGAGATCAAGCAAAGTTTCCAAGACGCGCAGCGCCCGGCCGCGATCCTTTCGCCGATGATGACGATCGAAGAGGCCGAGCTTGCCGCCCGCTGGATCCGCACACTCGACCCGGCCGCCCCGCTGGCACTCGGCCCGGTCCCGACCGAAGGGGACGACCAAACGTTCCCGACCGGCTTCAAAATTCACGCTGAAAAGTGCCCCAACCGCCGCGGCGTCGAACGGATCCTCCAAAAATGGACCGGTCGCGTCACGACCCTCGACATGTTCTTGAACGACCTGTCGACCGGCGCGCCCGACGCGCTCTGGATCGCCGCCGGCTATCCGCAACCCTGGCTCGACGACGCGACGACCGACCGCCTGGCCGAAATCCAAACCCTTGTTATTCACGATCTCTTCCCCACGCCCCTCTCCGACCGCGCGACCTACGTCTTACCTTCCGCCGCCTGGCCCGAGCGCTCCGGCAGCTTCATCAACGCCACCGACCACCTCCAAACTTTTTCATCCGCCATCCGCCCCCCCACCGGCCTCCGCCCCGACGGCAGCATCTACTGGCGGTTGCTAAACTACGAAGGCCTCTACCGCCCGGCCGACGTATTACGCGACCTCGAAGCAACCCTTTAGCCGACGGGCCTGCCCGTCGTTTTAGCCGCCGAGCTTGTTCGGCGATTTTTAAACGGTAAAGTATTTTTTTAACATAGAGCCATGCACCACACACACCACTACCATAACGATCGCCCGAGTCCGCTGGAAATCAAGCAGTTGGCGGAGTTTGACGCGGCGCTGGGGGATATGACGGAAGAGGAGAAGAAGGAACGGCGGGTTATCTATCTGCGGGATGCGATGCAGCAGATGGAGTTGGGCAAGTCGATCCTCAAGGGGTTTGGGTGCTTTCTGGTTTTCTTTATGATCATCCCCATCTTCTGGCCGTTTTTGATTTTCTTTTGGTTCATGAAGAAAAAGATGACCGGCATGATCGAATTACAATTCGTCAACGCACTGGATTATTGGGACATCCAAGAGTACGAAGTGACTCGCGGTGAGTAGGTTGTCAGATGCTAAATTCATTCCAAAATAACGAGAAAACCATAAAGCATTTTTGGGTATTGGGCATGTTTTTCTACCTTTTTGTTAGTGTTTTTTATGTCGTCGGGTTTGCTCTTTTAGGGTACGGAGGCTGGCAATGGAAGAAGTCGACCGAGGCAGGGTCGTGGCCTACGACGGCGGGGACGATTACCGCAAGTTCTATCGAGGTACATAGCGATAGCGATGGGGATGCCTACAAAGTGAATGTCGAGTATGCGTATCGTGTTGGCGGAGTGGAGTATGTCGGTGACCGGCTCGCTTTTGGCTATGTGTCGAGTAGTGGTAGAAAAGTGCATGAAGCGATACTGAAAAAGCTTGAAGAGGCGAAGCAGGTGGAAGTGCGTTACGACCCGGCGGACCCCCAAAATGCGGTGCTCTCTTTCGGAATGCATCGATCGATTCGCTTGATTCTCGCATTTGCCATCGTCTGGCTCCTTTTCACCCTCGGTTTTTCATATCTTGCCTGGACCGCCTCTCATGGCGATGCGGTTTTGTTGAAAAACCTTATTGTCCATTAAACTTTTAGCCGTCGAGCTTGCTCGTCGATTTTGGTTGGTGCTTCCGCACCATCCGGGAACCCGCTTCCGTTGGGC
>JASFHG010000476.1:0-3869 GCA_050123355.1 Planctomycetia bacterium | reverse complement strand
TGGAGCAGGACCATCGCATGATCGTAGGTATAGATGTTCGATTCCAAATTCGCGTCGGCCGACGTGACCAAACGGCGAAACCGGCCCCAAAAATCCAGCTCCCACGCCATCCCGACGCCCAACGTCCAGTCGCTCGAAAAGAGGTCGAGGAACCCGGCCGAGCCGAATTGGGTGTTCTCGCTCATCTCGGTTCGAGAATAAGCACCGTCGAACGATTGTTGTTGCGGGAAGATATTGCCGACCGCCACGCCACGGATCGCTCGCGCTTCGCAGATCCGCATGGCCGCCGTCTTGAGCGTCAAGTTCTGGCGATGGAGCGTCGCGATCAGGTCGTTGAGGACCGGGTCGTTGAACGTGGCCCACCAACAGGGATCTTGCGACACGGTGGTGTTCAGTTCAGGCGACCCGGCATCCCGCCACTCGGGCGCGACATCCGCATGAGGCCGACAGTATTCCGGCCCGACCTTGGCCCCGTTTCTCCACCATTGCAACGGGCTGGTACACCCCGATATTGAAACAAAAACACTCAAAACCAGAGCACAAACCGTGAATTTGCTACGCATGTCGCATCCTTGCAATCATTAAAATCATCCGCCACAGCCCAGGCGGTAAAGTTTCCCCTGCTTCCTTTATCGGACCCCTCGCCCCTAAATCTTAACAAAAGCAGGCCAAGAATTTAATCGAGTGACTAAATGAAGTAAAAATAGAAAAGCTGAGATAGGTAGGTAGCGTAGGCCGGATTTCGATCCGGCCTACAAAACTCAATTCCCAATATCACTCCGCAGCTGCGGGAACCGGGGTGAATTTGTCTTTGTGTTTGAAGAGGAATTCTTGGGTGTGGCCCAGGTTGGCGTAGGTTCCGCCGCCGCATTCGATCCAGGTGGTGCGGCCGGTGTTGATTTTGAAGTCGAAGGGGAATCTTTCGCCCCGTTCCCGGATGCAGATGTTATATTCGGGCAGGCCGACGCTGGTCTTTTCTTCTTCGCGAGCGGTTTGTAAATCGGCCAGCATCGCCTCTTGAAGTTTGATAAAGAGCAGTTCGTCCTCTTTGTCGTCCAGGTTCCACACCAGCGTCTCGCCCAGCCGATGCCACGTACACTCGGCGGTCGCCGCTTGCCGTACGCGGAGCTCGCAGATATGGGTCTTGCTGTCTTCCTGGCTGTAATACATGATTACGACGCCGGCCAGAATGAGCAAAATCCCAAGGGTGATGATCAGCTTGGAGAAACGCATATAGTGGTCTCAAAAAGAAATGCGAGCTATTAATTGCTACCGTAAGGACTAAGCCAGGACCTCTCCGAAACGTTCGCGGATCCGCTCTTCGATCATGCCTTTGAACATGAAGGCCGCCATCGGGAGCTTGGCACTGAGCGCAACGCTGTCCGAATTGACTTCCATGTTTCCTTCGATCGAGAAGCTCATGGCCGAGAACGAGAAGTTGACTCGATTGTCGTTCCATTCTTGTTTCACGTCGGTAACCCGATCGCCGAACGCCTCCAGCGCCGCCTTCGATTCTTTTTTCATTCGCTCCAAGGCTTCTTCTTGGCCAATGGCGTGAGGGATGGTCATGGAGAGTGAGGGCATCGGTTTGGTACTTCTTTCGTAAGGGATGATGGTTTGGTGATGGTTTATGGTACATTCCCTAACCCGAAATAGGGCACGCTTCGCGGCCCAATTTCGGCTTGGGGTGTAAAAAACTATTTTATAGTGACAACGCTCAGGAGCCGAGGATCTGGGCGCGGAGCGATTCGAGCAGCGCCTTGCCGCGGCCGATCTCTTCCTTTTGTCGTTCGGGTTCCTGGGGAATTTCGCGCTCGATGGTCAACGGACCGTCGTAGCCGATCTCCTTCAAGGTGGTCAGGAAGTTCTCGAAGCCGACCGCCCCTTCGCCGAGCGGTACTTCGCAGCCGAACGTCTCGCCCGGCTGGTCGGACCACGTCCCGTCCTTGCAGTGGATGCTTCGGACGTACTTGCCGACCTTCTTCAACGCGTCGATCGGCTCGCCCGACCCGTAAAGGATCATGTTCGCCGGGTCGAAATTGATGAACAGGTTGTCGCGGGCAACGTCACCGTGGAATTGGAGCAGGCCCTCGGGCGTCTCTTGACCGGTCTCGAGGTGCAGCCACTGGCCGTTCGCCTTGCAATGGTCGCAGATGTCCTGCGTCACGGCGACCGCATCTTTGTAAAGCGGGTCGGAGGTGTCGTGCGGGACGAAACCGACGTGCAGTGCGACGACATCGACGCCGAGCAGCTTGGCAAAGTCGGCGATCTCTTTCATCTCTTCGGTCCGAGCCGCGCGAGTCTCCGGCGGGACCAGGCCGACCGTCTCTTGGCTCTTTTGGATCGTCTCGTAACTCTCTCCTTCAAAACCGCCGAAGACGACCGAGATCGTGATCCCATATTCCTTGAGCTTCGCCAGAAATTCCTCGGCTCGCTCTTTGGTCCGCGATTCCTTCTGAGGAGCGTGGAGATGAATCGTCGGGATTTCCAGCTCGCGAACCACTTCGAGATTCACACCCAGTCCGGCATCGATACTAGCAAACACTCCAAGGGGCCATTTTTCCACAGCGATATCCTCCATTATAAGGGGTTTGGTTTGGGTCCATATCTATACGCCGAACCGGTTGGCCGGTTTCGACGCGGATAGTGTTATCCAGGTCGCTTCAATATCTCTAGTCCTTTGTATCGTGACTACCCGGTTTCCGCAAGCCCGGGGGGAGGGGGGAATCGCTGGGGGAATCCCCCTGTTGGGATGGGGTTTTTCCAAGCCGAAATAGGGCACGCTTCGCGTCCCAATTTCGGCTTGGAATATGAAAACTTGCATTTTATCAACTTGAGGTTCAATGAACGGAGGATTTTTATCCAAAAAAACGCGGCTACGCACTTTTTCCGCTTTCCGGTACAATGGCCGCCATGTTCTTCCGACGTCCGAAAAAACCGACAAAACGGCTCGTTCCACACCGGCCGACCCAGCGATACCGCTATGTCCGGCTGCGGTGGCACTTGGTCTTTGGCCTCTTCGATTTTGTCGGCGGGACGATTTTCGGGCTCGCCAAAATAGTGCGACGCATGCTGAACTTCTGTCGACCAAGCCCCGGCCCGGCCGGCGACCCTCGCTCGATCCTCGTCCTCCAGCTCGATCACATGGGCGACGCGATCCTCTCGACCGGGATGCTCCACGTGCTGCGGACCAGCTACCCGTCCGCCCGGCTCGACATCCTCGTCGGGCCATGGAACCGGGCGCTCTTCGAAGAGATGGTCGCCGACGTCGATCGCGTCATCGTCTTTGAAAGTGGTGGAAGGCTGGTGAGACTGAGCAAGTCACGCTGGCTGGGTATAATCGCGAAGATGGCATGGCCGGTCGCGATGCTGCGATATGGCTGGAAGCTGCGACGTGAGCGATACGACCTCGGGATCGACGTCCGCGGCGAGATGCCGCACGCCGCGCTGATGTGGGTCGCAGGCATCCGGCGTCGGGTCGGCTGGGCCGCTGGCGGAGGCGGGTTCCTGCTCACCGATTCACCTCGCTGGGCCCCGGACTGCCCGGAAATCGAGAGTCGGCGGTTGATTCTCGAGACGATCGGGCTCCAGACCGACCGCTCGGACATGCTGCCCCGGTTGACGGTCGTTAGCGGCGGGGCTTGTCCCCGCGCTTATAACGTTGGCAACGGCGAGTTGTGCAGCGCTCATAACGCGGGGGCAAAGCGGCGGATGGGATCCGCTGCTGCTAACGAGAGTAAATATAATGAAGATAAATATATAGTCATCCATCTCACGGCCGGGACGCGGGCCAAGGAGTGGCCGGTCGAGCACTGGGCTCGGCTGATCGCGGACCTGCTGGACAACCCGCCCCGGTCCCTTCCCGCCCC
>JASFHG010000475.1:0-3870 GCA_050123355.1 Planctomycetia bacterium | reverse complement strand
GGTTATCAACATTATCAGCAAAAAGGCCAAGGATACGCAAGGAGCCCTGTTCAGCAGTGGCGGAGGGAGCCAAGCCTATAACATCAGCACGATTCGTTATGGTAGCGAGATCGGCAAGAACCTTCAGTTTCGTGTTTGGGGGAAATATTTCGAGCGAGGACCGGAAGATTCGCCTGGCAAGTTTGACGATTGGCGTGGCGGTCGTGGCGGCTTTTATGCCGATTGGAATCCACGTGGAAGCAAAAACGACTTGATCACATTTAAAGGTAATTTTTTCGGTGGCGAGGAAGGGGTTCATTTTACGCTTTTGCCTTCCACGCCCGGCTTGCCTTATCAGATTACTGCGGATCGGGCCGTTGCCGAAGATTCGTTCTTAATGAGATGGTTGCATACGATTAGCGATGATTCCGATTGGACGTTGCAAGCGTACTGGGACCAGACCTCTCGCAAGGACCCTCAACTCGACATCATGGTCAATAACTTTGATATCGAATACCAGTATCGGTGTGCAATTGGACGACGTCATAAAGTCATCATGGGCGCCGAGTATCGCCAGACGCACGATTTCTTAGGCATGCCATCGTTTACCATCAATTTCATTCCCGGCTCGCGGTCGTACAACACGATCAGTGGTTTTTTTCAAGACGAGATTGAGCTGGTTGACGACAAGTTTTATCTGACCCTCGGTTCCAAGTTTGAAGGGAACAGCTTTACCGGCTTCGAGTATCAACCCAGTGCACGAGCGCTGTGGGCTCTCGACGATCGACATGTATTGTGGGGAGCTGTTTCTCGTGCCGTGCGTACACCGAATCGATTTGATGAAAACGCGCGAGCGAGTTTATATGTTGATCCGAGCCCGTTGCCTTTCATGACTTTCAGTCAAATGGTAGGCTCGACTGCTTCGGAAAGCGAAAACGTGATCGCCTACGAGTTGGGCTATCGAGCGCAAACCAACGATCGTTTAGCGTGGGATGTTGCACTGTTTTACAATCAGTACGAAAATCTCTTGGGGGCAGAACAAATGACACCCCAAGTGGTTCCTCCTTATGCCTTTATTCCCCTTGATGTTAAAAACTGTGGTAATGGCAGTACCTATGGATTTGAATGGACGGTGAGTTGGGAAGCCACCAAAAATTGGCGGTTGGCCGGTTCCTATTCCTTCCTGGTGGCGGACATCGAATATCATGGTGCTCCCGGAGGTTATATTGTTCCTGTTATCGGAAATGCTACCGACGATCCCCGCAATCAGATTCGATTGCAGTCCTATTGGAGTTTTGCGCCGAATTGGCAGTTTGACACGTTTTTGCGATACGTAGACCAGACGATCGATAGTCATACGCCCCAATATATTACCATGGATGCTCGGCTTGGATGGCGTCCTAATAAACATTTTGAATTTTCCATTGTTGGGCAAAATTTATTCTCACCGCACCATCTGGAAATGATCCAAAGCTTCCGATACGGTGAGCCGACGGCCGAAATTAATCGAGCCGTCTTTGCCAAGATGACGTGGACCCATTAGCAATATTAGTTGATTTTATTTCCAACCTAGAAAAGGCTTGCACAATTAGCCGGAGAAGTTACTTCGGTTGATGAGGAAAGTATCACACTGTCATGATAAGAAATCGAATTACCAGGGGTGGTTGTTTTTGTGGGACAGTGTCGTTGATCTTGTGTGTGGTTGTTGCCATAGGACATGGTCAAACGACAAGGAAAACTACCTCGCCCGCTCCGCGGGCGGTCAATCCGTTGGTTGACCCTCTTTCCGAAATGGGGCCTTCTGCCGCCGGAGAAACAAACGACGGGATTCTCGACATGGACATCGAGAGTCTTACCAAAGTCGACGCGGTTGTGCCTGCCTTCGATATTGAGGTCTCTTCGGTTTCGAAGCAAGAGAGTACCATTGGTAAGTCACCGGCTGCCGTTTACGTAATCACTAGTGAAATGATCCGCCGTAGTGGCGCGACTTGTATCCCCGAAGCGCTTCGTATGGCTCCGGGCGTTGAGGTTGCTCGAGTCAATTCCAATGCCTGGGCAATTTCCATTCGCGGTTTTAATGATCGATATAGCAATAAACTGCTCGTGTTGATCGACGGCCGTTCGGTCTATTCGCCAATCCTCTCGGGTACGTTTTGGGACATGATCGACATGCCGCTTGAAGACATCGAGCGGATTGAAGTTATTCGCGGCCCCGGTGGTACGCTTTGGGGTGCCAACGCGGTCAATGGTATCATCAACATCATCAGCAAAAAGGCAAAAGACACGCAAGGTGTGTTGGTCAGTAGCGGTGGTGGAAGCCAAGACTATAATATCAGCACGGTTCGTTATGGTGGCCAGATCGGTCGCAACATGAAGTTCCGTGTTTGGGGTAAATATTCTGAACGTGGACCGGAAGATTCGCCCGGGCATTATGACGATTGGCGAAACGGCCGTGGCGGGTTTTATGCCGATTGGAATCCACGCGGAAGTAAAGACGACCTGGTGACGTTTCAAGGGAATTTCTTTGGTGGTGAGGAAGGGGTGCGATTTATTCAGTCGCAATTGACTCCCTCTCGCTTTGTCGACATCATCGGTGATCGTCATGTTAGCGAAAGCTCGCTCCTCGCTCGCTGGACCCACACGATCAGCGACGAGTCGGACTGGACCTTGCAGGCCTATTTCGACCAAACGTGTCGCTATGGCCCCCAGGCAGGTTTTACGGCCAATACGTTTGATGTCGATTTCCAATATCGCCGCCCGGTTGGTCGTCGCCATAAATTAATCACTGGTGTCGAGTATCGGCGTACCCACGACTTTTTGAACATGCCTTCTGCGAGCCTTCAGTTCTATCCCACGTCGCGGGCCTACGACATGATCAGCGGTTATATCCAAGACGAGATTGAGCTGGTCGACGATACGTTTTATCTCACAGCCGGTTCGAAATTTGAAGGGAATAGTTTCACCGGTTTCGAATATCAACCGAGCGTCCGTGCGTTATGGGCGATCGATAATGAACACGTTCTCTGGGGAGCCATTTCTCGTGCCGTTCGCACTCCGAACCGTTTTGACGAGGATATGGAGAGTTATCGATTCTATGCCGATATGGGGCTCTTCGATGCCTACACCAAGTTGAACGGGAATACCGGAATCCTCAGCGAAGAAGTTATTGCTTACGAACTTGGCTATCGAGCCCAAACCACGAAGAAGTTCTCGTGGGATATTTCACTTTTTGCCAATAAGTACCGCCGGCTCATGGGATATAATTCGGGGATTCCGGGGATGGAAGGTCCGATTTATGTCATTCCACTTAATCTTGCCAATGGTGGTAATGGTGAAACCTATGGATTTGAATGGACAGCTAATTGGGAAGTCAATGAAAAATGGACTCTGGCCGGTTCCTATTCGTTTTTGATATTTGACAAAAGGTATGCGATGTTCAATGGCCAAAAACCTCTCCCCGGGGCAGGAAATGCCTTTGATGATCCGAATAACCAGATCCGGTTGCAGTCGTATTGGAACTTTGCCCGCAACTGGCAACTTGATTGTTTCCTGCGATACGTTGACGAAATCGAAGAATATGATGTACCCAGTTACATCACTATGGATTTGCGTTTGGGCTGGCGGCCCACCAAGCATCTGGAGTTCTCGGTTGTTGGTCAAAACTTGTTCGACACGCATCATCAAGAGTTTTATTCCTACCGACAATATTGCGAGCCCAATCTCGTCGAGATCAATCGTGGGGTCTTTGCTCGGATGACTTGGACACGTTAAATTTACTCCATGGACATCATCAATATCAACGATACCGAACCGTTTATCACAAAAGATGGGTCAGAAATCCGTGAAATTCTGGCCCATCGTAATTCTTGTATAAGGAACCAAACGTTGGCC
>JASFHG010000474.1:0-3878 GCA_050123355.1 Planctomycetia bacterium | reverse complement strand
GTTTTTATGACGGTCTGACGTTCCACCGCGTACTCGAAGCGTTCATGGCCCAAGGCGGCTGCCCGCGAGGCGACGGCACCGGCGGCCCCGGCTACAAGATCCCGTGCGAATGCTATAGGAAAGACTATCGAAAGCATTTCCGTGGCACCTTGAGCATGGCCCATGCGGGCAAGGACACCGGCGGATCCCAGTTCTTCCTCACCTTCCTGCCGACCACCTCGCTCAACGGCAAGCATACCGCCTTCGGTCGCGTGATCGAAGGAATGGACACACTCCCGAAGATCAAAAAAATCGATCCCGAAAACCCGAAGGCCAGCCTTGGCGCACCCGACAAGATCATCAAGGCCACCGTGATACGAAAACGGGACCACGAATATAAGCCGAAGAAGACCGGCGAATAAAGTAACGCTCAAAAACAAAAAGCGGTGGAACTTGTCTCACACAGATCCCACCGCTTTTTTTGTAGAAACGTACCCCGAAAACCATTTTGCCAAATGTTAGCCCGGCCGCCTGCGGCCGGTTAAGTCGATCGATCCCGTCGCACGCGACGGGGCTAACAAACGCAAAGCTTCAGGGATTCGGCGTCGGACTTATTCAATCGTAAACGTAAACTGATTTTCCGGGTCGGTTTTATACCGGTCGCATAACGGGCTGTACGACCGTGCCTGGACCGTCTTGCCGTCGGGCAGAAATTCGAGCAGTCTCAACCAACTGCCGCCGTTGAGCTCTTGCATCTGGTAGTTGACCAGCATCTCGTTGACCAGATTTCCATGGTCCCCCTTGCTCACTTGGAACCCCAGCCCGTCACCCAAAACGTGGCCATTGACGACCAGGAAGATATTCGGGTGCTTTTTGACCAGCTCTTGCCAGAGATCCTCTCCATCTTTCACACCCCCGGCAATATTGTCGCGGTAGGGGCTCCATTTTTGTTTGTTGCCCTTCTTCTTCCAATCGTATCGCGTGGAATCCTGATAGAGATAGGCGTGGGTCAGGATGATCGCCTTTCGGTCGGAATATTTTTTGAGCAGGTCGTCGGCCCATTTCACCACGGCATCACTCGGTCCCCACTCCAACGCAATGATCATCCACTTTTTCCCGCCCGCCTCGAACAGGTGATAGTTGCTTTCGATATGCCCTTCCCGCATCGTACCGCCGAAGGTAGGACACTTTTCGAAACGGCTCGGCGGAAAGTACTCGTTGATCCTCGTCGTCCGTTTCTTGGCCCGGTCGCGCAGAGCATATTCGTGGTTGCCCGGCACGATCGCGTAGGGAACCTTGCCATCGAGAACCTCGAACCCGCGACTGGCCGCTTCCCACTCGGGGATCGTACGGGTATGGACCAGGTCGCCGTTCTGCATCACGTAGGCGATGTTGTTCTTCTTCTGATTATCCACAATCCACTGGGTCTGCACCTGAAGCAAGCCCGGATAATACAACGAATACCCCTGAGTGTCAGGCAGCACGACGATCGACCACGAGCCGGGCACAAACGGCAACACGGGCCGCTTCGACTCCTCCTCGGTCGGCATCCCCTGCCTCCTACGCCTCTTCTTTTTCTCTTTTTTGGCTCCCTTGGTTTTTTTCTCTTCTTTGATTTCCGCGGCTTGCCCCAACCCGAGAAGCCCTAAAAAGGCACCGGTGCCGGCTAAAAAGTGACGTCGATCCATGGTTTTTTGTACCTTCATCTAAAAGTAAAATTAACGGTTATTGGTTTTCTATGACAAAACTTACTCGCAGATCAAATCTCGGGCCGTCCGGACGATCGCCCTGCAGAATGATGTGCCCCACGGGAGCTTGTTTGGAACCTATGTAATTAGCCGCCGGAGTACCTGGCGGAATTTCGATCGTAAGCGTGGCGTGCGTCACCTTCTTGTTCGTTTTGCCTTTCGATCCCGTCAAGGTGGCCTTCAAAATCTTATCCGGCGTCACGCTCGCGATGCGAAGATTCTCGGGCTCGGACAGTTCGTCCGTCTGTCGCATGACGACCATCAGGTTTTTCTCGACCCCTTGCCGACCATCAACAAACCCGAGCCGCAAAAGATTTCTCTGGTCATCCCAGCCTGCCCCATAGACCGAAATGTTTCCGACAACCTTCCCTTCGATGGGCAACTTGATCGAGCCGAGCTTCTTTGAGTCGGTCACGATTTCGGCCTCCTGTCGGATCGGCCCTTGGATCATGCCCGACTTGATTTTGACATGGATCGCATACCCGGCTTTCGCGTCCGGTTGAGCTTTCAAATCTTCGGGCGAAAGTTTTTCCATGTCGGCCGAAAAGTAGGATTCCGTATAAGAGTTCAAAAACCGAATCGGCTCGATCTTTGCATCGGGCTCTTCAAACAAATATAACCGAACCGTCCCGTTCGTTTCGTAACGGTTGGTAATATCGCCCAAAACCACGCTTCGGGGAATAATCGCCATGGGTGCATGGACGCGGCCTTTGACCTTCAGCTTGATTTTATGCCGCTGGGGATCGGGGTCGTTGGTCGAGATGGTCACGGTCTGCTCAAAGTCGCCCGTATACCCCTTCGGATCCCACTCGAGGATCAACTTGGTCTTCTTGCCCGGATAAAGCCGTTCCTTTTCGATCTCCCCCTTCGTACACTTGCACGTGGTCCCTTCCACCTTGACCGAAAGCGGTGCGGTCCCGACGTTTTCGATCAGAAACTCATGGTGACCGATCTGGCTGTCTTCCATCGAGCCAAAGTCATACACCTCTTCGTCGATCTGGATCTTCGGCAGCGGATTCTCGTCGGGGGTCTTGATCTTGGGCGTTGGCTTGACCGGTTCTGGCATGTTAGGCCTCGGTCCGATCGCAGGCCCCTCGGGCGTCTCCATTCCCTCGAAAATCGAAGGTGCCGGCCCAAGTTCAACCACCGCCATCGTCACACCCAAAACGGCTCCCAAGAGCAAGAGTATCAACATGGATATCGCTATTTTCATGCGAGATATTCTCCCGTCAAATTTCAGTAATTCCTCAATTGATTATTTTGAGACTCAAGCCGGATTTGAGGCGTAGCCTCTAATCCGGATCCGGGTTAGCTTATGCAGTCCCAAGTCCGGCTTGAAGTGCTATATACAAATGAATCGGGATACCTAAACACCAGAGACTCAATAACACCCCATTTTACACCCTACTCGACGATCTTTTCAAGCAGTTTCCGGATCGGCGCGGGCAAGCGTTTGTCAGAATGGGGGTTTTTATGGTCCAATTCGAGCGATTTTTCCGCTTCACGGCGAGATTCAGCCTCTTTTCCGGCCGTTTGAAGTGCCAGTGCCCACTTCGCCCGATAGAGTGAATTACCGGGATAAAGCTCGACCGCCGTGCGGTAGGCGTCCAATGCACGGGTTTGCTCGGCCGGACGTCCCATCCGACGATAGGCCTCTTCGTTCCACTCGGCAAAGACAAACCAAGACTCTGCTTTTTGAGGAATGCGATCGAGGACCTCTTGGTTGGTCTGCAAGAATGTTTCAAACCGTTCCGGCGTCGGCTCGTCGGTCCACTGCTTGTAAGCCAGGTTGGAAAGTTGGATCCACGGCTCGGCAGACCAGGGATCGGCCTCGGCCGCACGCTGCAAATGGTCCTCGGCCTGAGCGAGATCGCTATACGCGGCGTGGAACTCCGTTTGCAAAGCGAGAACCGGTCGATACGCGGTAACGTAAACCGCCGCAAGCAATCCAATGAGAACAAAAGTGATCGAATAACATGCCGATTTTGTCGCACGATACTCACGATCCAACGAACGGCACTCTTCCCAGCCACACATGCCTAACGCGAGCAGCGTCCAGAAAGAAGTGGCGACGCCCGGAAAACTGATCCCACCGGCCGCGAGTAAATTGACCAGCAGCACACCGCACGCAATCCCGATCAAGCCGGGTGA
>JASFHG010000473.1:0-3883 GCA_050123355.1 Planctomycetia bacterium | reverse complement strand
CGCTAACCAATGCATAAACACTTACCAAATTTGTAACTTTAGATATCTGAGACTCAATAGCCCTAAGTATAGCAGTACGATCGGCAAGAGAACAGTATCGTCGGCCTGTAAATAAGACAGAAAATTTAGTGGTTTTTTGGGGCGTATCCGATTTCAGTTGCTTCGATAGGCCCGTTTTCGGTCTCTCCGTCGGGCGAGCTCGCTGGTGTAGCGGCGGCCGAGCGTGGCGGCATGGTCGTGGATCCAGTCGGTCAGACGCGTGGTGCCGGCCGGGGGAGCGTCGACGTAGAGGAGGTCGGCCATCAGGCCGCGGATCTCTTCACGAGTGACCATCACGTCGCCAAGGAATTTGCCGAGAAACCAGCCGGTCCAGTAACCGATGCTCGGCGGAACGGAGATGATCGGACGCCGCTTGCCGATCGCCTCGCCGATCACGCGGGCCAACTCGCGATAGGTGAACGTTTCCGGGCCGATCGCCTCGATGGTGACATCTTCCCGTTTTTCGCCCTGCTCGACCGCCAGTGCCGCGAGATCGTCGACGTAGATCGGCTGGATGCGGTACTGCCCGTCGCCAAAAACACCAAAGACGGGCAGCCGTCGCAATGCCCAGGCGATATTATTTACCAAAATATCTTCCTTGCCGAAAAGGACCGTCGGCCGGAGGATCGCGTAGGAGAGGCCCGACTCTTTCAATGCCCGTTCGAGCCTTGCCTTGCCACTGAAGTATTCCAGCGGCGAGTCTTCCGACGGGTTGGTGATGCTGACATGGACCACTCGCTCGACCCCTGCCGCACGGGCCGCCTCGAAGAGCACGAGCGTATTTTCGACCGCGTCGGCGTGTTGGAACATCGAGTGATTGAAGCGGACCCAGTAGGTGTTGTAAAGAACCGACACGCCACGGAGCGTTTCGGTCAACGCCTCGACATCATCGAAGTGGAACGGGTACGGCCGAACACGACCTCCGAACGGGTTGGCACGATCCGTCGAGTTGGTCAACGTGATCACCTCATGCCCCCGATCGAGGAGCCGCTTTGCGATATATTTCCCCGAGTAGCCAAAGGCCCCGGTCACAGCGTGAAGTTTCTTGTTCATGGTGGAGCGGTTACTGGTTTTCATTCATTGAAAGAGCTCTTACGAAAACAATTGTCAATGCAAGTAACAGAATCGTTGCAGCGAGGCACGCAAAAAGATTTTCTATTTCGAATTGAATTAGATTGATGCACGTTATGATTATGGAAAAGAACGATCCAATTATACAGAGAACGGCAGCTATTACCAAAATGATATTTGCCGCTTGACTGTAGAGGAGCCCTTCTTTGGGGGCCTTCGGGTTTTCTGCTTGCGGGAAATCATAGCCGCATGCTGGACAAGCTATATCATGCGAGTCCATTTCCGCCTTGCATTTTGGACAATAGGCCATGTCATGGTCCCTTTGTGCTGAAGGAGGTTTTCTGTCCAATCGGAAGTTGCAGTCATTTTACCCGATAAAGGGCTTCTTTTCAACGAGGAGCTGCCAGGTTACAATATGAGCATCCTCGACGTCGTGTACTGAAAACTGAACACCGAACACTGAAAACTTTTTATGATTATTACGATCGACGGACCGGCCGGAGCCGGGAAGAGTACGATTGCCAAACGGCTGGCCGAGCGGCTCGGGTTTATGTACCTCGATACGGGTGCGATGTATCGAGCGGTTGCCCTGGCCGGGAAGGAGGCGAGGGTCGACTGGGATGAGCCGGAGCAGTTGGCCCGAATCGCCGAGCGGCTGACGATCCAGTTCGACGGGCAGCGGCTCCTGCTCGACGGGCGGGATGTTTCGGACGCGATCCGTACTCAGGAGGTGACGGCCGTCACGCGTTACTCGGCCGATAACGTGGCGATTCGACATCGGCTGGTCGATCTACAGCGCGAGATTGCCGCGTCGCAGGACATCGTGACCGAAGGCCGTGATCAGGGAACGCTCGCCTTTCCCGATGCCGAGTTTAAAATCTTTTTGACGGCCACGCCCGAGGAGCGTGCCAAGCGCCGCGTCGCCGACCTGGAAGCCCGGGGCGAGTCGGCCGATTACGAAACGGTCCTCGCCGCCCAGCGCCGCCGCGACGAAGAAGATTGTGCCCGCGAGGTCGGCCCACTGGTTAAAGCCCCCGACGCCCTCGAAGTCCCCACCGACGGCCTCACGATCGATCAGGTTGTCGACCGGTTGGTGGAGATTGTCGGTCGGTCGTAGGTCAGGGCTTGCCCTGACGCTTTCTGACGGATCCGACTTTATGTACGCTTCGCGTACACAAAATCGGCTTGGGTTAGTTTTTTAGGATATCAGGGTGAGCCCTGGCCTACAGTCTTTAGTGTCCTAAAATTTTCTGTCGACATAAGGACCGAGCACTTTTTCGCGGTCGTATTTCTTGGCGGAAGTAAGAGTGAAGAATTTTTCGAGTTCTTCAAACGGGACTGTGTGTTTGATTCGCCATAATTCACCGTCGGCGAAGATGACATGGAAGCCACGCGAAGTGTGGCCCGAGATGCCGCTGCCATCCGGGGCGTTGATGGTTCGTGGCATGGTGCGGATATCGAAGTCGCGAGGTTCCATCCAGTGGATTCCACTGTTTCTCGATTCCACGGCGAGGATCATGTCCGGATCATACTCTTTATAGCTTGCGGGTTTCGTTTTACCATCTCCAAAGGCTGTGTCTGGACCGACGATCGCAACAATAGGAGTATTGAATTTCAGATTTTCATCTTTATCGCCGGGGACGTCGAGAATGTAAAATCCGAATCGAGGATCTTTTCCAACGAGGCTATTTGCTTCGCTATTCCACGGCTCCCAAAAGCGAGGATAGGGCATGCCGGGATAGTGACCGTCCCATTCGTCGTTGCAACCATAGGTGTGCATGGTTACTCGCCAACTCAAGAGCGGCTTGGCGTTGATGTCCGGTTCCTTTGCGATGCGGTGGCCCAGATAAGGTTCGCCCGGTTTGAACCAAGCGGTTTCTTTTTTAGATAGTGGAAATTTATAGTCCTTGATTATTTCATCAAAGTAGACTTGTTCTTCCCCCTCGCCAGCCAGGTCGGGATAACGAAATGGCCGAGGAAGGTGTTTATGGGCGTTGGCCTCATTTTGTATCAAAAGGCCAACTATTTTCATGGTATTGGAGAATGCAGAAGCACGGGCTTTTTCTCTTGCATTTTTAGCGACCAGTACCATTGCGACCACAGCGATTAGAGGTAAAACGAGGAAAATGGCACAGCCTCGTTTCGTGCAACCGGGGGAAGGGACCGATTCGGGATAGCGTTCTTTGGGACGAGGGGTGGTGGCTTCGGAGTCGGGCGTTGTGCTCATGATTTTGCCTTGGAGAGATGAGATTTGAGAGAAGAGTTCCGTAACGGATGCTATTTTAGCACAATTGGCGATGTAGGTCAGGGCTTGCCCTGACGCTTTCTGACGGATCCGACTTTATGTACGCGTTTGCGTACACAAAATCGGCTTGGGTGTGATTTTGAGGACCAAACTCTCCGCTCGGCAGAGGGGGGTAGCTCTTGTTATATATATGGTGAATCTGCCTTGATCCAGATGGAGAGGCTCTCTATAATCCCCACCGGCGTATTTCCTCGCGCGGGGAGTGCGCTGACAGTTGAACCAGATAGAGCAAGGACGCTTTATCCCCTTTTATCAAGCAAGGATGCGACTCTGAGACACCGTAAGAACGGCAACTTGATCCGCGTGGCCGGCGATCGAATGGCGACCGCTTGCGTAGGTGGTTTGCGCGTCGGGTTGGCTGTTTTTCTCGTCGGGTTCGCTTTTTCGGCGGTTTCTTTCGCCCAGATTCAATTCCCCAAGCCGGACGAATCGCTTCCGATCCACGTTTCTGCCCCTTCGAGCTACAAA
>JASFHG010000472.1:0-3895 GCA_050123355.1 Planctomycetia bacterium | reverse complement strand
CGGCCAGTCCCACTTCCAGAATACATTCATCTGCGATTCTATAGGCGTCGAATCGTGAACTTACATTGGGGGCAACAAGCTGAAGTCCTAGAATATTATCAAGAAATTCTCGCATCCCTCGAACAAACAAAATATCTCCCTCCATTGACAGCCCCCATGGCTCCTCAGACGGCATAATTTGCTCAAATTTTATCGAATATTGCGGAACCGGACACCATTGTACCAATGGCTGGGAAAAGGTCTTAATGTCAACATCTTCTTCCATTAGGTTGCCGCTCAAGTAGTAGATGGTCTGATAATTACACCCCTCAACACTTGAGATAATTTCTTCTGTCCCTTGGCGTTGTTCTTCAGTGAAGCATGAATGAGACCATTGAGCAGAATAAGTAAAACCTAGAAATCTGCCTTGCTCTTCAGCTGAATCCAATAATTTTAACACTTCTTCAGAACTGTTGGACTTCTGAAAACAATACCTCAATTCTCTTTTCATTGGTAATCCTTTCAGCTATGGAGTAGTCGTGTCTTAATGACAGGTTATAGCAATTTTTTGTTGTAATGTCAATTAAAAGTATGTTTGACAGGAACAGCAAGCCGACTCTCTGCATGACAGAGAGTCGGATCCGACATTGAGCAAAGCTCAATATCGGCTTGGTACCTACAAAAGAAACGGCCCGAAGCCAAAACTTCGGGCCGTTTGAGGGTTTACGTTTTTAGTGGCATTTCTTAGAAGATGCCGAGGGCCGTGAGGCTGTAGCGGACGATGAGGCCGGCTACGACGACGCTGACCATGCTCATCAGCTTGATCAGAATGTTGAGGCTCGGACCGCTCGTGTCTTTGAACGGGTCGCCTACGGTGTCGCCGACGACGGCCGCTTTGTGGGCTTCGGTGCCCTTGCCGCCGTGTGCACCGGCTTCGATGTACTTCTTGGCGTTGTCCCACGATCCGCCCGCGTTGGCCATGAAGATCGCCACGCAGAAGCCGCAGGTGAGCCCACCGACCAGCAGGCCGATGACGCCCGCCACGCCGAGCAGCATCCCGGTGACGACCGGGATCAAAAGTCCGATGATCGACGGGATGATCATCTCTTTTTGGGCCGCCTTCGTACTGATTGCCACAGGAGTCGCATAGTCAGGCTTCTCGGTGTAGTCCATGATACCCGGCTTCTCGCGGAACTGACGACGGACTTCCTCGACCATGCCGAACGCCGCACGGCCGACCGCCTTCATCGTCATCGCACAGAAGACGAACGTCGCCATCGCTCCGAGGAACACGCCGACGAGCACCTTCGGGTTCATCAGGTTACAGGAGTAGTAGGTCATCCAGTCGATCATGTTGGCCGACTGGACGGCGGTCAACTTGTCGTTGGTGGCCTTGATCACCGGCCCGTCTTCGGTCGCGGTAATTAACTCGGACTTGATGGCAACGGGACCGTTCTTCGTGTCGAGCTTTTCCCACTCATTGGCGAAATCGCCCTTCATCTCTCGCAGGTGCGAGGGCATGAGCATGTAGCCGACGAATTCTTCCTTTTCCTTGCCGTCCTTGTCTTTCACGACATTGCCGTCCTTGTCTTTGACGACAACCTTCTCACCGATGAATTGGTCATTGAACTTGACATAAGGAGTATCCTCGACGCTAGCGACTTCTTCGATGGCCGATTCGCCCCAGTGGACGTGGCCCATCCGGACCTCTTCCACGTAGGCGGCCAACAGGGCCAAGGCGGTCAACGCTGCCGAACCGATGGCAAAACCCTTACCGGTCGCCGCCGTCGTGTTGCCAAGGCTGTCCAACGCGTCGGTTCGCTCGCGAACGATCGGGTCGAGACCGGCCATTTCGGCGTTCCCGCCCGCGTTGTCCGCGATCGGGCCGTAAGCGTCCGTGGCCAGTGTGATGCCGAGCGTGCTGAGCATGCCGACTGCCGCGATGCCGACACCGTAGAGCCCCATCGCGAAGTAGTGGATGTCGTTGAAGTTCCAGTTGGAGGCGAAACCGAACGACAAGAGCGTCGCGATACTGACAATGACGACCGGGAACCAAACGCTCATCATGCCGTCGGCGATACCGCCGATGATGATCGTCGCCGGGCCAGTCAGGGCCTGGTCGGCCAGCTTCTTCGTCGGCTTGAATTCGTCACTCGTGCAGTATTCGGTCCATTTCCCGATCAACCAACCGGCTACCAAACCGACCACAACGCTGAACGCGACTTGCCAGAAGTCATGGAGGAGCCAATAGGCCAGTCCGAACGCGGCAACGATCACGAACAAACTCGACAGGTTGACACCGCGTGCGAGCGCTTTCAGGAGCGTTTTTTGGTCGGCCTTTTCGTCGGTCTTGACGACGAAGATACCGAGAATCGAGAGCAAGATACCAACGCCGGCCATCGCCATCGGAAGGAACAAGGCACGGAGTTGGAAGCTTTGGATCATTTCTTTCGTGACTTCGATACCCTTGTAGGCATCGAGTTTCGAGATCAGCTCACCACTGGCGAAGGCCGCCACGCCGAGGGCCGCGGTCGCGAGAATCGAACCGCAGTACGATTCGTACAGGTCCGCACCCATACCGGCCACGTCACCGACGTTGTCACCAACGTTGTCGGCGATGGTCGCCGGGTTACGCTTGTCGTCTTCGGGGATCCCGGCTTCGACTTTACCGACCAAGTCGGCACCGACGTCGGCCGCTTTCGTGAAGATACCGCCGCCGACACGGGCGAAGAGCGCCTGGCTCGAAGCACCCATGCCGAAGCAGAGCATCGTGACCGTGATTTCGACCAAGGTCATGTCGCCGTGACCAAACATCGGCCAGATCCAGTAGAGGAAGCCGAACCAGAGGGTGATGTCCAAAAGACCGAGACCGACGACCGTCAAGCCCATGACCGCTCCGGAACGGAACGCGACTTGGAGGCCCTGGTTCAACGACTTCTGGGCACCGGCCGCCGTACGGTTCGAGGCCCAGGTGGCGGTCTTCATGCCGAACCAACCCGCCAAACCGGAGAAGAAACCACCGGTGAGGAAGGCGAACGGGACCCACTTACTCTGGACTTGCAGGCCGAACGCCATCCAGGCCAAGAGGCCACAGATCACGACGAAGAACAGGCCAACGACCTTATATTGTTGCCAGAGATAGGCATTTGCACCAACGCGAACGTGGCCGGCGATCTCGACCATCTCTTCGTTCCCTTCGTCGGCCGCCTTCATCATCTTGAAAAATTTGACGGCGAAGATGAGTGCGATGATCGCACAGACAAGGGCGACGGCCCAAATAAAGACAAACGTGGCTTGGCTGGTGACGCCCTTGGCCACTTCAGTCGTTTCCGTGGCAGTGTCCGGATCTGCGGCGGCCAGGACGGTGCCGGTCATCGCGACCAGAAGCACCAGGGCCATCGGCAGAAACGCTCCCCAACGTCGAGCGAGTCGCGTCGGGCTCAGTAGTTTCCAATTCATGGGGTTCCTCTTTTCACTTTTCAAAAGTGTTCTTGTAAAACATTTTTTCGGTTTTGCTTGATCGTGGGGCCGGTACCACCAAAACGGCTTGCCATTTATCAGTGGTGGTAGGAAACAATCTTGCTTCCATATCCAGCACCCAACGGAAGCGGGCTATATCTATTGGTGCGGAAGCACCTATCAATTTTTTTGATGCGAGCTGCCGCTCGTTGGCATCAATGAACTTACTATCTCAATGGTGCGGAAGCACCTATCAATAAAATGCAAGGTATCGGCACTTAACGTACCGTTGGCAGAGGCATTTTTGCGGGATGCAGCGAGTGGGCATCCGGGGAGCCATCCTTAGGTGGGGTTTGTGCTAATCCTTTGTGGGGATGGCTCGGTTTTCGTTCCGTACTTCTCTCTATCGGCGATGCAGGACTGGTAAAGCTCGCTTTTTATACTACTTATAGAACCC
>JASFHG010000471.1:0-3896 GCA_050123355.1 Planctomycetia bacterium | reverse complement strand
TGCCGCAGGTCACGATCGTCGACCTGCGCGACCGGACGCATACCCGCGGCTCGCGAGGGTCGATCAGCCGTACGCTCCACGCTGCGATGAGTGACGCGTTGGACGACCATGGTCAGATCATCCTCCTGCTGAACCGTCGCGGCTACTCGACACACATCCAGTGTCCCGGTTGCGGGCATGTGGTCACGTGCCCCGACTGTGAAATCTCGTTAACGCACCATAAGACCGAAGCGATCGCGTTGTGCCACTACTGCGACTTCTCGATCCCCGCGCCGGAAGTTTGTCCGGAGTGCGGCTTTTCGGGCATTCAGTACGGCGGGTTGGGAACCCAGCGGCTCGAAGCAGAGGTGAAGGCTCGATTTCGCAACATCGCCTGCCTGCGAATGGATACCGACACGATGCGAGGTCGCGGGAGTCACGAAAAAGCACTCGCCGCATTTCGCGAGGGAAAGTATCGGATCCTGCTCGGCACGCAAATGATCGCCAAGGGGCTCGACTTCCCGAACGTCACGCTTGTCGGGGTGATCAACGCCGACACAGCCCTTCACCTGCCTGACTTCCGCGCAGCCGAGCGGACGTTCTACCTGGTCACCCAAGTCGCCGGGCGGACCGGGCGCGGTGAGCGAGGCGGTCGCGTCTTGGTACAAACGTTCAGCCCCGATCATCCGGCGATCCAAGCAGCTGCCGACCACGACTATGAACGGTTCGTTGCCGGTGAACTCCCGCTGCGCGAGGTGCTGAAATACCCGCCCGTCGGCGCGATGATCCGGCTGGTCGTCCGCGGCCCCTCGGAACCGATCACACTCGGGTTCGCCAAAACGTTGGCCGAGCAGTTGAAGAAAATGGCGGAAGAAATGATAGCTGTAGAAAAAGAGACCTCGGAAACGGGGACAGGCACCTTTTGTGCCAAAACGAGCCAGTCCCCGTTTCCTTTCCGCGTCCAAGGGCCGGCACCAGCACCGTTCGCCAAGCTGCGTGGCAATTATCGATTCCAGATTCAATTCCAAGGACTTGACCGTGACCTGCTCCGCGAAAC
Organism: Planctomycetia bacterium; assembly: GCA_050123355.1. Taxonomy (GTDB): domain Bacteria; phylum Planctomycetota; class Planctomycetia; order Pirellulales; family Thermoguttaceae; genus JASFHG01. The sequence continues at coordinate 2,860 of JASFHG010000471.1, read as the reverse complement.
GGTCCGTCGCGTGACCAAAAAAATCACCCCACCCGACGACGTCCAGTGGATCGCCGACGTCGATCCCCTCGACATGCTTTAATCGGTGCTGACGCACCAGGCGGCAGGGCCGCCGGCCGGTCGAGCTCCCGCTCGATTGCAATAACCCGCTTCCGTTGGGCGCTAGCGCGGACACAAAATTTCTTCCTATCCGCACATGGTCGATGGCAGACCTTGTTCACTGTATCTTGTCGGACTCTTCTTCTCGATTTAAAAACAATACCAGAAGATCATATGGAAGGTAATCGGGATGGTGAAGACGAGGCTGTCGACACGGTCGATGATGCCACCGTGGCCGGGCAGGATCGTGCCGGAATCCTTGACGCCAATGTCCCGTTTGAACATCGAGAAAACCAGATCGCCGAAGAGTCCCAATATTCCTATCATGAAACCGATGAAGGCCGTGAAACCATAGTCCAACGGTCGTATGGGGAAGTCGGTCGGCATCAGCGGCACAAAAGCCATCGCACCCAGCGAGATGATCCCCGCCGAAACGAGCCCGGCCGCCCAGGTCTTGTTCGGGCTAACGGTTGGAGCGATACGCCACTCCAGGAAGCGGCGGAGCCGGCTACCTTCATTCAATCGCTGGGCAAATGCGGCAAAACTCTTACCAAGCCAAAACGAAAGAAGATCGCGGACCTCGGTCAAGGTAAAGCAGAACATCAAAACGATCGGGCCCATGTTGATCATGAACAGGCAATGGCCCAGGTTATGCACAAAGAAGAGGAAACCGATCGCCAACACGCCGAACGATTTCAAGCTTCCTTCCGTACGATTCTCGATGACAAACAAAATCGGGATCAAGAGGAACAGGTAAACCGGGATCAGGATAATGAACAACTCATACCACTTAAAATACGCAATGGTGATGATCAAGGGAACCGAGAGGTAGCAGATCGCCACGGAAACGGGATCTTTGAACTGCAGGATTCGCGTCTTGGATTTATCATCGTTCGTATCGCTCCGCTTGACGGTCTCCTGTCTCGGCAGCATGGAGAAAAACTCTCGCAGCGCAGAAAAACAGAGCAGCCCAAGGAAAATAAACGACACGATCCGATGGGTTGCCAGAGCGAGCATGAAGATGGCAACCATCCACCACCAAGTGATCGTACGATCGCGGATCTCCTCGGCCATCGAACCACCCCGCACCTTCATGACCCTCCAAACGATCGAGAAAAACGCGAGCAGGCCGACCACCACACCCATGACGACGAGCATCGCTATCTCGCCTTTCTGAAAAATCAAATAGGAGGAAATGCCAACCAACAAAATCAAAAGAGGATAACGGAGTAGAGTTTTCATTTTATTTATTTTCCTATCCAGGTGTACGATTCGTATTGTTGGTCACGACTGACGAGCAGCATCTTTCGTATCCGAAGAACGCTGGTCATGAAGACGAAAAACGACATCGTCAAGAGATAGTAGTGAACATTCGGAAGGAATTTGGGAAAGAAAAAGAGGATCACGGCCAGTACCGACATCCAGACAGCCCGATCGGGCTTGCCGCCCAAAAACGTCTCGTGCCGACGGACCCCACCCGGCAATCCCTTGCCAAGCACGCCGAAGAATTCAGCCATCCAAGCGAGGATCAACAACAGTGTCAAGCTCAAGTTCGGTCCTCCGGGAACAAAAAACAGGCTGCCATAGCAGATCGTGTCGCCGACCACATCCAGGCCTTCGTTGAAGAGCTCACCGGCGACCGAACCCGTGTTGTACTCTCGGGCCAACATCCCGTCGAGCGCGTTCATCGCCATCCGCAAGGTCAAAAACACCGGCGTGAACAACAGTATCCACCGCCATCCTTCGAAGCTCAATCCAACGTAAAATGAGGCGGACGTTAACAGAACAAACATGATGCCGAAGGCGGTCGCCTGGTTGGCGGTCATCCATCGGCCACCGAGCCATCGTACGATCTTCTGAAAGTTCCCTTTTTCCAAATAAAGCATGTCTATCACCTTTTGATTTTGTAATACACCACGTCGAGCTATCGACATTTTTCTCTCTAAGAAAACAGAGCGAGAGGCGAATTAATTTATAACGACAAATGGTATCAGAGATTCCACCGCATGTCGATTACCAAGCAAGAAGGATGCTGTTTAGGTAGAATGTGTAAACCTGACGACAGTACTACCCCCCTATAGTGTAGTTAAATCCACCGGAATTTCTGTAAAATATGTACGAGAAAATACTGCTGATCTAGAAGAATCCTTTTTTCCGTGGTACAATAAGACCGTCTTATGAAGCCCGACTGAAGTAGGGCGTCGCACTCCTCATGGACCCCAGAATACTTAGGGGGGAAAGGAACAGGACGATGGATCGACTCGAATTATCCGTCTCGCGTTTTCGACGCTCGTTATGGTGGTTGCTCTGGACAAGACTGACGATCCGTAGCCTCGTGGTCGGCCTTTGGATTGCCGGCAGTGTTATCCTCTCGCTTCGCTTACTGTGGCACATCCCGATCTTGCAGGCGGCTTGGACCTTGACGCCCCTGCTGTTGATTTTGTTGGTGGCCGGTTGGTTCGCCCGGCGCCGGATCCCGCCCGCCTGGGCCGTCCGTGCGGCAATTGACCGATCGAGCCAAGCCCACGGGCTGGTAATGGCCGACGGCGAGGTCGATCTGGGCGCGTGGAAAGGTTTGGTTCACGACAAGACCCTCCAGGGCCCCCAGGTTCACTGGTCGTATCCTCGATCGCTCGGCGGAATTGTCGCGGCGGCCCTGTTCGTGCTACTGACGCTCGCGATGCCGGAAAGCTGGCTCACTCAAGAAAAACTCTTCGCCAAGGAACTGGACGTAAAAACCGACGTCGAGCAGATGGAAGAA
>JASFHG010000470.1:0-3902 GCA_050123355.1 Planctomycetia bacterium | reverse complement strand
ACGTGAGGATGACCTGACCGAAAAGCTTGAATCGCTCCGCAAAAAATTTCCCGAGCACGTTCCGTTGCTCTGCTTTTTGGGCCAGCATTATTTTGAAAAGAAAAAATACGATCAAGCGAAAGAGGCTTTTTTGACCTCGTTGAAATTCCAACCGACGCGGACCGCGCTGACCGGGATCGGAGAGGTCGGTCTTCAGGCGGACGATCCGACGCCGTGGCTCGGTTTCATGGCTCGCCAGTTCGAGCTGTGTGGCTCCGTGACGACCCTCGACGAGCAGGTAGACCGTGTGGCCCGGGATCCGAAGCTGCTCGACCAGACGCTCAAGGCGGCCGAGCGGATCTTGCACGATACGCCCGACCGGCTCGGGAAATATGGTCCCTTGGCGACCGCCGTGATCGCGTTACGAGGGAAGCGGTTCGAGCAGATCGAAAAACTTTTGCCGAGTGTCGAGAAGTCGACGCCGGAGGAGACCAACCAGCTTTTGCTCTGCTGGGCGATGCTCCTGTTCGAAGAGAATCAATATAGCGAGGCGGTCCAAGTTTTGCAAAAAGGGCTCAAGCGGGGCGCGAAGAAAGAGGAGTATGTCTCGCTGGAGTACCTTCTGGCGGCGGCCTTGGAGATGCAAGGGAAGACGGACCGTGCGATCCGCGCGATCGATCGGGCCATCGCCCATGATCCGGCCTCGGCTCGGCTCGGTTATCAGAAGGCGTGGATCCTTTTCCATGCGAAACGATATAAAGAAGCGAGAAATGCATTGGAAGCGTTCCTCGCCAAGCATCAAAAGACCTACGATAAGCTGCCCACGCGGTTTCTCGTTGCCGATGCACGCCAGATGCTTGCCCATCTCGTGGCTTTGGCCAACGAGGTGGACGAGGCCCAGGAACAACTGCTGACCGTGTTGGATGAGTTTCCGGACGATACGTCGGCGAAGAACGATCTCGCTTTTCTCTGGGCCGAACGGGGGGTGAATTTGCAAAAATCGCTCCGCCTGGCCACCGATGCGGTCCGAGCCGACCCGAAAAACGGGCTCTATCGGGATACGCTCGGCTGGGTCTATTTTCGGCTCGGTCAGAACCGGCGGGCTGCCCAAGAGCTCCGGCAGGCGGTCAAGTTGGCCCCGGAAAATAAGGAGATTTCCGACCACCTCCATCGGGTCCTTGAGCTCTCGAAAAAAACCGATTAAAATAAAGAGGCTATCGACTCCCAAGCCGAAATTGGGCCGCGAAGCGTGCCCTATTTTGGTTTAAAAATAGCGACAAAAGAACCAAAAACGGAAAACTAAAAACTGAACACCGAACACTAAAAAAATTATGGCTGGACATTCACATTGGGCGGGCATCAAGCACAAAAAAGCGCTGGTCGATGCCAAACGGGGAAAACTTTGGAGCAAACTTTCCAAGGCGATCATTGTCGCCGCGCGGACCGGAGGCGGTGATGTCGAAATGAACCTTCGGCTACGGTACGCGATCGACGACGCCAAAGCGGTCAGTATGCCCAAGGACAATATCCAGCGAGCGATCAAAAAGGGGACCGGCGAGATTGACGGCGGCAACCTGGAAGAGATCGTCTACGAAGGCTACGGAGCGGCCGGCGTCGCCGTGTTGTGCGAGTGCCTGACCGATAACCGAAACCGAACCGCCCCCGAGATCCGGAAAGCCTTCGAACTCGGAAACGGCAAGCTCGGTAATACCGGGTGCGTGGCTTGGATGTTTGATACCAAGGGTCTGTTCCTTTTCGACGGTAGCAAGGTCGACGAAGATTCGCTGATGGAAGTCGCTTTAGAGGCCGGCGCAGATGACGTTGCATCCGTTTCTGAGGGTTTCGAGGTGACGTGCGATCCGAGTGTCTTCCATGATCTGGATAAGGCATTCAACGAAGCCGGCCTGGAACCGGAGATGAAGAAGGAGATGACTCGCATCCCGCAGAACACGGTCGATATTACCGATGTCAACGATGCACGCCGGATTCTGAAACTGATGGAGCGGCTCGACGATCAAGACGACGTGCAGAGCGTTTCCTCAAACTACAACATCCCCGACGAGATCATGGCCCAGGCCGAGGAAGAGTAGAAAAGCCGTATCAAAACTTCTTGGTAAGGCATGGCAAACAACGTTGAAAAACAGGAGGGCGTCATGTCGAATGTGTTTCGGAGTATCATTTCAGGCTGTATCGGTTGGTTGGTGATTTTTGCAACCGTCACGGGCCTCTTTGCGGAGGAAGCAAAGCCGACCGACACGAAAAAGCTTTGCGTTACTGCTACCGAACGGCCTGCATTCTGGGCCGAGGCCGCGCGGCGGGCTCATGTCTATTGTCAAGACGGCGGTTTTCCGGTCCTCTTGCCGGATGGATCGGCCCTCTGGATGTTTGGCGATACCTTTATTGTCCAAGGCAAGAAAAAGGATGGTTCTCCCAACCTCGATGGGGCCGTCAGCAGCGCTGTGTGTCGCGTTCGCGTGACTCCCAAGGGTCCTACGGCGGAATACTTGACCGATGCCAAGGGGTGCGTCGATTTTCTGCTCCCGCTCGACAAAACCGAGACGTGGGATCGCCATCGCATCTGGCCCGCGGCCGGGGTTCATGTCGACGGGACCACGTATCTTTACTACGGTCGCGTGGTGATTACCGAAGGGGGGCCGTTTGGCTTTAAGGGAGATGGCGGCGGTCTGGCCACGGCCGAGAAAAATTCGTGGAAATTCAAACGGGCGACGATGCCCGGCGGCCCAGGGGCGTTACCCGTCTCGCCGGTTTGTGTAATCGCTCGCGACAAGAACCTGTATCTCTACTACCTCGAACGTATTGGCGAACTCGATAGCGGTTTGTACCTGGCCCGCGTACCGACAGCCAAAGCGGCCAAGCCCGAGGCGTATCGATTCTGGGCCGGTGATACCAAGGATACCGGCGACCGTTTCTCGGCGTTGAAAAAAGAAGCCGCTCCATTGGTGAAGGAGATCTGGGGTCAAGCGTCGGTTGTGTGGAACGAGCACTTGAAGCGTTACGTGCTGCTTCACGTAGGCGGGGTCTTCAATGCGCCGCGGAAGGTTTACCTACGGACCGCCGAAAATTGCTGGGGGCCATGGAGTGAACCGACGCTTGTATTCGAACTGCCCGGCAAGTTGGGCGAGAAGTTCAACGGGCTGATTTATTGTGCATATCTACACCCCGAACTCTTTCGTGACGACGGTCGCGTGATGGCGTTTACCTATTGCCTGATTGAGAACGACATCAAAAAGTTCGGGCTCGCCAATCCGAAACTTGTCGAAATCGAACTGTCCGACAAGTAGCCGGCTCTGTAACAGGATTTTTTATGACCACCATCGAACATGCAATGCTTGGGATTGATGGTGTGTTGGCCGTGGGCCTCAACCGGCGTTGGGGGTGGTCGCTCTGTGCGATGGCCGGCGTGGTGGCGATCGTTCCTGACTGGGATGGCCTGACGCTCCTCGGCAGTGCCTCACTCTTTGACGCGGCTCATCGTGTCTGGGGGCACGCCGGGGGCACGCCTTGGTGGTCTGTCTTTCCATGGCGGCGATCTTCGCGATGTTGGATTATCGCTACGACTTCATGACCAGGTCGGCAAGATTCTTTGTCAAGATAACACGGCTGGCCGTTCACGCCGATTTGGTTCCTCGGACCACCTTTTCTGTACGTGGGTATGCAGTGTGGGTCATCGTTGCGATGGCCGCTACGGTGTCCCATTTGATCGGCGATGTCATCGTCTCGGGTACGGAGGAGCTTGCCGACTGGTCGATTCAACCATTCTGGCCGTTTTCCGACTACGGCGTTGTCTACCCACTGGTGCCGTGGGGCGATCCTACAATCACCGTCCTTTTTGTACTGGGCATGTTCGCCATGCTCCGTTGGAAGAAGCGGATCCAGGGGATCGCTATCGTGACGCTTCTGGC
>JASFHG010000469.1:0-3912 GCA_050123355.1 Planctomycetia bacterium | reverse complement strand
CCCTTTTGATCTCGGGGGTTTTTGTTTATAGTGGATGCGACTTGTTTTCGGCTACTCATCCATACAGGAGAAAGACGTGCGTCATCTGGTTTGCTATTTTTCCGGTCCCAATGAAGATGGTTCCCAAGATGCTCCGACGGATTCCGGCGAGCTCGATTCTACTAATTCCGCCAGTCTCTTGGCACGGATTTGGCAGAACCCGTGGTTGGTGTTTTTGCTTCCTATTATTGTCTATATGGTGCTCGGAGAGTTCGAGCCAAGGGCGTCGGATGAAGGTTTGTATGTCTATTATCCATGGTTTTATACGGTACGCATCGCGTTGACGCTGGTCACGATCATGCTGGTCTGGCCCGGCTATCGACAGTTTCCGCTGAAAGTGAGTTGGTTGTCGGTCGGCGTCGGGGTCGTGGGTGTAGTCCTCTGGGTTGCACTGGCCAAACTCGAACAGGGACACTCGGTTCTTGGCATGATTGGCTTTTCCGGCTTTGGAGAACGGGCCGCTTTCAATCCGTTTGAGGCGTACGAGTCGAACCCGGCCGCGATCGCGAGTTTTCTCGGGATCCGATTTTTCGGACTGGCAATCGTGGTCCCGGTCATTGAAGAGTTTTTCTTGCGTGGGTTCATCATGCGGCTCTTTGTCGAGCGTGATTGGTGGAAGGTCGCGATCGGCACGGCGACCCCTGCGGCGATCGTTGCGGTTACCGTGGTAGGAATGCTGGAGCACCCGAATGAATTGCTGGCCGCCGCGGTTTGGTTCTCGCTGGTGACTTGGTTGGTAATCCGCACGAAAAGCATCTGGGACTGCGTCGTTGCCCACATGGTCACGAACTTTCTGCTCGGAATTTACGTCATTCTCTCCGGCGATTGGTTTCTCTGGTAGTATTTCCAAGCCGAAATGGAGACGCAGTCTCTATTTTGGATGTTTGGGTGACGAACCCTTCCCGCTTAACTGCTCGCGGACATATTCATAATATGCCCCTTCGCGGTCGCCCAAATTTTCCAAGACGGTCTGTGCTGAAAGAAAGTTCATGTGTACGGCGATCTCTTCCAGGCAAGCGACTTTCAACCCTTGGCGTTTTTCAAGCGTCTCGATGAACGCGGCCGCTTCGGACATTGCCTCGGGTGTGCCCGTATCGAACCAGGCCATCCCGCGTCCCAACAGCCGACACGTGAGTTGACTCTTTTCAAGATAAAGATTGTTGATCGCGGTGATTTCCAACTCGCCTCGTGCCGACGGTCTGACCGAGCGGGCCAACTCACATACGTCGGAGTCGTAAAAGTAAAGGCCGGTCACCGCATATTGCGATTTCGGGCGAGCCGGCTTCTCTTCGATGCTGATTACCTCGTGGTTTTCGCTGAACTCTACAACGCCGTATCGCTGCGGATGATTGACCCGATAGCCGAACACGACCGCGCCGGATTCCGTGACCTGCGCACATGCTTGTTGCGTGAACTCTTGCAAGCCGGTTCCATAAAAAAGATTGTCGCCGAGAATCAAGCATGCCGGGCTGCCCGCCAGAAAATCCTCGGCGATGAGAAATGCTTGAGCGATTCCTTCAGGCTGCGGCTGCACGGCATATTCGAGCGTGATTCCCCACTGGCTCCCGTCGCCGAGCAGTTTTTCGAACAGCGGCCGGTCTGACGGGGTCGTGATGACGAGAATCTCGCGGATCCCGGCGAGCATGAGCACGCTCAACGGGTAGTAGATCATCGGTTTGTCGTAGATCGGGAGCAACTGCTTGCTCACGGCCACCGTCATCGGATAAAGCCGTGTCCCATTTCCTCCCGCAAGGATGATCCCCTTCATATTTATGCCTGAACAAAGGATTTTACGTGTCTTTTGTGGTTTCTTCAAAATCCTTTATATACCACTCGACCGTCTCGCGTAAACCCACCTGAAAGGCGGTTTCCGGCTGCCAACCGAGCTCGCGGGCGGCTTTTGTGGAATCGATGGCGTAGCGGAGGTCGTGGCCTGGCCGGTCGGGGACGAATTGGATGAGCCGGCGATGAGAGCCTTCCGGACTCGGGCGGAGTTCGTCGAGCAGGTCGCAGATCGTTTGGACCAGGTCCAGATTTTTCCACTCGTTGCGGCCGCCGAAGTTGTACGTTTCACCCGGCACGCCCTTCTGTAGCGCCAATATAAGCCCACGGACATGATCGTCGACATGGATCCAATCGCGGACGTTCTCGCCGGTTCCATAGATCGGCAGCGGCTCGCCTCGCAACGCATTTTGGATTACCAACGGGATCAACTTTTCAGGGAACTGGCCTGGTCCGTAGTTATTCGAACAGTTGGTCACGAGCGTCGGCAGCCCGTAGGTGTGGAACCATGCCCGTGCCAAATGGTCGCTCCCCGCCTTGCTGGCCGAGTAAGGACTGCGAGGTGCGTAAGGGCTAGTCTCGGTGAATTGTCCTTCCGGTCCGAGCGAGCCGTAGACCTCGTCGGTCGAAACGTGATGAAAACGAAACGATCGCTGTTTCTCTTCGGGTAGCCCGACGTAATACTCGCGTGCCGCTTCGAGCATGCAGTAGGTGCCGACCAGGTTGGTTTGAATGAAGTCGGCCGGACCGTCAATGCTTCGATCAACATGACTTTCGGCCGCAAGGTGCATGATCGCCTCGGGCGAGAACGCACGGATCGCCTCGCGAATTGTCGGCAGGTCGGTGATGTCTGCTTGGAGAAATTGATACCGATCGTTTTTCTCGACCGGTGCGAGCGATTGTAGATTCCCGGCATAGGTGAGCTTGTCGATATTCAACACCGTCCAACCGAGATGATCGATCGCATGTTGAACCAGGGTCGATCCGATAAAACCTGCTCCACCGGTGACGAGAATCCGCATCGTACTGACCTCTTGGTTGCTTTTTTAACTTCAGCGAGTAACTTCGACCAAAATGCATATTAGCCGCAATCCTTTGCGATGCGTCGGGACGCACGGCAAACAATTGCGGCTAAATCATGAGTGATTATTTTTATTGAAGTGATCTATAATGCCGTGACGTCGTCGGCGAAATTGGAGCGACCATCGTGGCGGTAGAAGGAGCGACTAATTTCGTCGGCGAGGACATTGATGAATTTGCGTTGGAACGCGTTTTCGTTTTGGCTCATTGTAGGTACGCCCGTGTTGGGTGGCCAGACGGCACGGTCCGGTGTTTTTGTGAAAAGTTCTTCGGTCGTTCGGCAGTCGGTAACGGTGACCGTATATTGGGCCTTTCCTCGGAGGAGCGTTTGTCCCTCGTGAATGTCGTATTCTGCCAGATCAATACTGAGAACGACGTCTGCTTCCATGGCACGACCGAGATCGACGTATTCTTCAAACGAGTTGTTGTCCATCCAGTCGGCCACCTTGTCGTGATTGACGACTTTGATTTTTGAAACGTGTCGTTTGAGGATCATACCGACTTGCTTGGCCAGTTTTTGAGCCGCGTCTCGACCACCGACGGGCAGCGGGACTTGAGGTCGACAGACCACCACCACCTTCTTTCCTTTGAGATCTTTAAATTCGGCCGGAGTCAGATCACCCCCAAAGAGATAGGCGGTGGTTAAAAAGGCACTCATGCAGCCCGTATTCATCATGGTCAGTACCAAAATGACGCCAAACCACATGCGGAGGGATCGATCCTTGCGTTTCATGAGAGACCTCGTGTTTATTGTTGTGGAGTTTTTATTTGGGGTTGGGAAAAGGCGTGTTTAACGGTCGCCATATATCAAACAGGGCCGGAGGATAGCGATTTTTACCAGGTGCGGCAAGATCGATCTGCCGGACGGCCGGAAATAAACTAGAGAAAGCAGGGTGAGTTTACCGATAAAATCAAGTGTAATGACTGTAGCGGGGGGCTCTCCATGGACTTTCATGGGCTCATTTTTTACGTAAAATACATGGACGTAACATGTTACGACAAACCAAAAAA
>JASFHG010000468.1:0-3915 GCA_050123355.1 Planctomycetia bacterium | reverse complement strand
ACTTTATGTCTTTAACAGTCAAGGCGAAGCCGTTCGGCATTTCAGTCTCGAAGAGGATGACGTTCCCGACGAAATCACGACCTCGAACGTTCCCCCGTGGAGCCGACTCTTTACCGGCATACTTGCCACATACACTCCGCCCGATGAAAACGGTGAAGGTGGTGGAATATTTGATGATGGTGAGTACAAATACATGAACTTCGAAGCGAAAGCGGGCGAATACCTGTACGACGACGAAACCCTTACCATTATCTACAACACCGCCGTGGCGACAGAAGAAGACCCCAACCCGACACCGGTTCCAGCAACCATCACCTTTGAATACGACTTGGGACTTGTCGCTCGAGTCGATGGTATGGCAGTCGATGGCGAAACGTTCACCATCGGCAGCAAGACATTCGAATTCGACTCCGGTCCCTACATGGATCTCCAAGACTATACGCTCATCCCCGAAGGCGCCACTTTCACCTTGGAAGATGACGATGGCAATGAGCGAACCTATGAATTTGATACCGACGGGATATTTGATGAGGCGAATATACCTATTGATCTGTCCGAGGTCTCTACCAAGGCGCAAGCTGCGGGGAAAATTGTAAACGCAATCAACTCGTCCGATCCGGACATGCCTTCCATCGTGGCGGCAGCGTATCAAAATGGAGTCATAGAACTGGCAAATGACACTTTTTATGACGACTCAAACCTCGGGCCTGTGGATGGCATTTCATTCCAAGGCGAAGGCGTGCAAGCAGGTAACATTGCCATTAGCTTTGACGTCGATATAACCGACAATGATATCATTCCATTAATTATGAATGCCGTTGATACCCAAGGAATCACTGCCAATACCGCAGGAAATCGCATAGCATTCCCCAGCGAAACCTCGGCCGATTTCAGCAACGTTGCCAGTATCTCGCAAGAAGGAAACTCTGCCAATGGCGTAGAGGCAGGAAACATACGCATTCCTGTCCTATTAACCGACTCGGCGAGCGATGTTGCAACGACACTTGCAACCACAATCAATGGGCAAACAGTCGCCCTTACCGCAACGGCAACCGGCAGTAACCTTGAACTCACAAATGTCATGATAGGCAAGGTCACTGGCTTCACCTTTGTCGGTAATACCCTTTATGCCTGCGATGATATCGGAAATGTTTTCACGGCCGGCGGCCTTAACGCCCGTGGCTTCAACATTGTTGAGCCCGAACAAGGTAACCCGTTCATTATAGAGAACGAAAACGGTCCCAGCATGACCTTGATAAATAATTTCGGGACCGAATTCTATGGCATGACACTCGGCCCACAACACGTTGAGGATGGTGTCTATGCCGATATCCTTTTCGTGAATGGAGAAGAAACCATCACGGCAATCAATACCGAAGGCCACTTGACGCCGATCTTTGCAAACGGTCTCAGTACGCTTGACATTCCGGAGCTTTATGGAATCGAAGGTCTGGCCTTCTCGACATTGGACTATAGCCTCTGGCATGGGAGTACCTTCAACTATCCCAACAACCCGAATGTTTTCCCCGACTATTATGAATATCTTAGTGGAAATTCCGACATACTCGACACCTATGACTTGCCGGGTGGTGCTCATGGTACTTTGTTGACCTCGACATTTTCCTTGGAAGGCTACAGTCCGGATGATCTTCCGCTCTTGACCTTTAATTACACCCTTGAAACCGACGGAGATTTCGGAGCCACCCTCGATGATCCCTACTCGTTCAATTCGAGTGTCAACACGGATTCCTTGCGAGTCTTTCTCTCCGACGATGGCGTCAATTGGACGTTAGTTGCCACCAATTTGGGAATGACGAATTTCGCGGACGTGCTTATTGATGGATCGGGCGTCACGCAACAATGCCAAATTGACATGAGACCGTTCATTGATCCTGCGAATTTCGCCGAATCATACTACATGGATGATGTGGACAATCTCCAATTGAAGTTCGAATTCGCCACCTCCGGCAGCATGGGAACCGGCGATCAGAATAGTGACGGTACTCTGGAAAAATGTTCTCTCAAAGTCGTCCGCGGTGCCGACATCGAAGACGGTGACTCCCTGACAATTCAAGGGTTTGACGGTTCGAGCGAGACGTACACCTACGAGATCGGCTATTCGTTACGCCTGCCAAACTCTGCCGGACAAAAACTGGAAGATGGCGATTTTATCAAGATCAACGATTCGATTGTCTTCGAATTCGATAAGGACAATACAACCAAGACGATTGCAGAATATAAAGATGCATTCGGCGACACCTTTAATGTTAATGAAGTTATCGCCATCCCGCTCAATGAGGGTGATGCCACATTCCCGGTTGCAATGAAGGTCGCTAACATTATCAACCAGCGATTTCAACAGATCGTCGACATTGATGACCCCAATGGCTCCTTTGCTTACTCGATCGATGACCGGATCTATCTCCCGCTGGTTACGGATCTTAGTGTGAATGCCGGAACTATTGCAACAGAAGGTGCCCTTCCGACAAGCGATCCGGCGGATAATATCCTCCGGGTCTATCCGTGGACCACTTCCGAAGAAGTAGCGGAAATGACGGTCAATGTCATCAACGAAGCTTTCCTCAATGAAATGTATCGCGACGTCGAGACCTTTGCGGAACACCTGACAACGGTCAAACGGCACGGCGACATGCTTACCTTCTATGGTGGTGCCACCGTTAGCGATGCAGGTCCTCACCTTGATTTCTCAGGAAACCAAGAGGGAGACGCCGGGCTAATGCCGGCGGTCGCGCTGGATCGCCGTCTCGGACAAACCGATACCACGCTGACAAACGCTGGAAACGATGATTATTGGAAGATTACCAGCCAAGCCGCAGCAAATGTTTCTACACAATATTATTACAACTTGCAGGGACAAGATAACCAACATGCCGGCTTCCAACTCCTCAACGTTGGAGTCGATTTGGTCGAACGCGGAGAATCCGTCGGTGGTGGCGAAAGTGATTTCCGACAAATCGGCTCCGATCCTGATGTTTCGGGAACATATCACTTGGTTATCCGCTCTGCTTCCGAGTATGGTGGACGATCTTTCAATACCAACGAACGGCACACGGAAGATATTTCGCTCCTCATTCCGGATGCAGGGGATATCGCTAACTACGACACCTTTACCATCTATGATGGCGTCAACTCCCGAATCTTCCAATTTATCGATCCGGAGGTGGGAGATGGAGACGCACTTCCGACAGCAAAAATCATCGAATTCGAGCAAGGACAAACCGGCGCAGAAATTGCTCAACTGGTGGTTCAGGCTATCAACAGCCAAAACACCGTCGACGTTACCGCAACGGTATACACCAATGAGGAAACATTCGAAAGTGGCTCGAATCAAGTCGACCTCTTTAATGCAACCTCCGTTTCCGGAATGGAACACATCGTCTTCGATGGAAACAGCAGTAACATAACTCAAAACTTGCTTGCTGCCGACATTTACGCAGAAGCAGACTTTGCCGGAAAAGAAGTTGACGACTTTGGAGAACCGCTAGCAGACATAGTTAACGTAAACAATGATGACGAAACCATTCAAGTGCTCCGTCAATTCTCACTAGGTCAATATTTCCTCGTAGAAACATTGGGAATCGAAACGGAAGTTTCCGACATTGAACTTGGTGATGTCAATAACGATGGGTTGCTCGACATCATTGTCACATGCTATACAGATCACACCATCGCTATCGCCCTCAACAACAGTGATGGTCACTTCGGCAAGTTCTACAAGATCGACACGGCGATGAATCCCAAAGCGATCGAAATCGGTTACCTCGATGACGACGAAAACTTGGATGTCGCGATTATCAGCGAATCGGAAAACCTGCTTTCTGTCTACCTCGGCAATGGCGACGGTACTTTTGCTGCTCCGGATAATTATGATACCGAACTCGTTCCGAAAGGTCT
>JASFHG010000467.1:0-3921 GCA_050123355.1 Planctomycetia bacterium | reverse complement strand
CGGTCCGAATCGATCTCACGACTCGGGCAAAGGTACGTATCGATCGGGGTCGACCAGACCAGGGCGTGACATTTCGTGTCGAGGTTCGCAGGGTCGTTAGGATCGCTTAAAATTTCCACGCCCTTTGCATTCCAGGGCTGGCTCTTGAGGTCGAGCCGTTTATACAGGTTTCCCTCTTCGATGTAGGGTAGAATCATGGTTTGCCATGAATAGCCGCCATCATTGTTCGGCATGATGTCGCTGACCGTGGTGAATTTCTCGGTACTCGAGCCGGGGAAATGTCTCCGGGCATTGGCGAAGTTTTGAATACCGAGGCCGATTTGCTTCAGTTTGTTCGTACAAGCGGAACGTCTGGCGGGGACTCGTTTGGCTTCTAGTGCAGGAAAGAGCAAGATGGCAAGAAAGACGATGACGCCGATCACCACCAGCAGTTCGATGAGGGTAAACCCTCGTTTGGGAAAACGTAACATGATACACCTCCAGATAATAAAAATGAAAAAAATAAAACCGCGCAGCAGAAAATCTTGCTGCACAAAATATAAAGGACAGCTGGAGAATTTGCGTTATTTATGAATGATCAAAAGGTTAGCCCGGCCGCCCGCGGCCGGAAATGTTTTAAAATCCCGTCGCTCCCCGACGGGGCTAACAAATCAAAAGACGTTTTTAGTCGTCTATGTGAATTGGTTCGCCGCCGTTTCGGGTGATGAGGTGCATATAGACATCGGGAGAAATGCTTTGTGTGAATGAGTGAACACTTCCATCGCCAAATAGGTGTAGGATGACGCCCGGGTGATCGCTGCTCGGGCCGTAGGTCCATTTGGAGATGTTTTCAAACGGTTTGTCTCCGTTGCAGTAGTATTGATTTTTGTCAGGGTTGCCATAATTCAGAGCGACCGTTGCGTTGACCGGTATGCCATATTCGTATCCATCTTCGGTGGTGAATTTTTCGAACCCGTCTACCGTTTTGAGTCCGACGACGCCGGCTGTGGCTCCTTCGTACCAGGCGGAATAGGTTGGTTCTTTGGTTTCGCAGACGATCGCGGTGTTCGATGAACCATCTTTCAGGTTTCTGAAGCTGGTCTTTGAACCAGGGTACATGACGCCGTTGGGATGCTGGTTACCGCCTGCCCAGGGTGATTCCTCGGTTCCTGCCAGGCTGGCAAAATGCGTTGCCGACAGAGCCACGTAGCTTGTTGCGGCCGGAGTGGTGTCGACGCCGCCTACTTTGTTGATCGAGTCCGGGTAAGGAGAATTTTGGATTCTGTCGCTATCGATAGCACGGCTTGGGCAAAGGTAGGTGTCGATCGAAGTTGACCAAACCAACGGATGGCAGTTTGTTTGTATATTGGTATCGCTATCGGGATCGTTCAGAACTTCGGGATGCTCGGTGCTCCATGGATCTCCTTTGAGGTCCAGCCGTTTATACAGGCTTCCTTCTTCGATGTACGGCAGGATCATGGTTTGCCATGAATAGCCGGTGGCCTCGTTTCCGAGTTCCGCCGAGTCCCAATGGCTGCTTGAAGAGCCGGGGAAACGTTTCCGGGCGTTGGCAAAGTTTTGCAGCCCGAGGCCGATTTGCTTTAGCTTGTTCGTGCAGGCACTACGACGAGCTGGTTCACGAGCGCCTCCTCCCGTTCCTCCAACCCATATTATAAACAGGATGAACAGAAAGCCGAGGACGCCGAGCGTCACCACGACTTCGATGAAAGTGATTCCTTGTCTTGAAGAACGTAACATGATACACCTCCGGATAATGAAAATGAAAAAAATAAAACCGCGCAGCAGAAAATAGGGTGCCGCACAAATATAAAGGACGACTGAAGAATTCGTGTTGAATGAATGTGCTGTTTAAAAGAGTTGTCGGACAGGCCCGCGGGCGGACCGGCCGACTGTTCCGTGTTTGTACGATCGACCTTGCCGCTGTCCCGAGGAAAGCTGCCGGGGGATCGATTGGAGATTATAAAAAATCGTTTTCGAAAAGGCCTCTGATTATGGTTATACAAATTTAGTCAGGTATTTGTCAATATCAGCTCCCATTTTTTGGTCGGTTTTTGAGCCGGCTTGGGGGGTGGTTGTGGTCGTAAGCGTTGTTTTTGTTATACTTTATTGAGCCTCGGGTATTTATAGGTTACATCCACAAGCCGATTTTGTGTACGCGGATGCGGACACAAAGTCGGATCTTTCGCGGTTTCCTATTTACCCGGAATAGGGCACGCTTCGCGGCCCAATTCCGGCTTGGGGCTTTGTAAAATACTGTTTTAAGGTTGTTTTTGAATAAAGTGAAACTTCATAACCATATATAAATTCATGAACCAAGAACTTAATGATTTATTGCGACCGTATGGGCAAGAACATCTGATTGCGTTTTGGGATGAGCTTTCGCCGGACCGGCAGGAGGAGCTGGCCGGGCAGATCCACGAGATCGATTTTGCTCAGTTGGCAAAGCTCTATGAAGATCGCGACAAGGCCCAAGATTTCGAATCGCTCATCGAGCGGTCGACGCCACCGCCGGCGTTTCGGCTTGATAAAAAGTTGAACCGGTTCTCACCCGAGGAGGCTAAAACTCGTGCGGCCGAGGTGCTCGCGGAGGGCAAGGTCGGCGTGATCCTGGTCGCCGGAGGGCAGGGGACTCGGCTCGGTTTTAAGCATCCGAAGGGGATGTATCGAATCGGACCTGTCTCGGACGCGACCCTGTTTCAGATCCATATCGAAAAGGTTCGCGCGCTGGCCAAGCAGTATGGCTGCTCGGTGCCGCTTTATGTGATGACCAGCCCGGCGACCCATGACGAGACGGTCGAGTTCCTCGAGCAAAACGACCGGTTCGGGCTGCCTGCCGAGGATCTGATTCTCTTCTGCCAGGGGACGATGCCGGCGGTCGACATGGCGACCGGTAAGGTCCTTTTGGCCGAGAAGGGGCAACTGGCGCTGAGCCCCGATGGGCATGGTGGGATGCTGGCAGCCTTGAAGAAAAGCGGAGCGTTGGCCGACGTCCAACGTCGCGGGGTCGAGCATCTGTTTTACCTCCAGGTGGACAACCCGTTGGTCGATATCGGAGGCGAGGAGTTTTTGGGCTATCACCTGCTTAGCGATTCGGAGCTTTCGAGCCAGGTGGTCGCCAAGCAGGATCCTCTGGAACCGGTTGGGTGTGTGGTCCAAGTCGACAACCAGTTTCGCGTGATCGAGTATAGCGATCTGAAGTCCAGCAAGAAAGTCCACGAACGATTGCCGGACGGTTCGCTCGAAGTTTGGGCCGGAAGCATCGCCGTCCATGTGATGGAGGTTGCACTGCTGGCTCGGATGGCCGACCAGGCGGAGGCGCTGCCGTTCCACATTGCTCGGAAGAAGGTTGCTCACGTTGATGAGACAGGCCACCGTGTCGAGCCGGGCGAGCTGAACGCGATCAAGTTCGAGCGGTTTATTTTCGACCTCCTCCCGGCGGCCAAGAACGCCGTTGTTGTGGAGATCGATCCACGGGAGGGCTTTGCTCCGCTGAAAAACGCCTCGGGCAAGCCGAAAGACACGCCGGAGTATGTACGGGAGTACATGGTCGCGTTGCACCGTCGCTGGCTCGCGGCGGCCGGGGTCGAGGTGGCCGAGGGGATCCCGGTCGAGATCAGCCCTCTTTTAGCGAGGACGCCCGAGCAGGTGGCGGAGCGAGTGGAGCGGGGGACGAGGGTTAGCGAACCTACCTATCTTTTCTAGTTTATTGTCCTTGGTACTGCGTTATACGGTTTCTTGAATTACGCCCGGTTACCTTATGGAGCGGGGCGTTATTCGTCTTGTTTGATCCACCTAAACCGTATATTTTGAGCATTCTATAAGCAGTACAGTTACTGTTTGGAAACAGCGCCCCACGAGTCCCGACATGACCACCCCCGTACGAAGCACCCCCCACACAGAGGATGTAGGCCCTACCGTAGT
>JASFHG010000466.1:0-3922 GCA_050123355.1 Planctomycetia bacterium | reverse complement strand
CCATCCACTTCCGCCCGATGAAGATACCGAACTGGACAGCCCGTTGGATAAAAAAACGGTCGTGTTCATCACCAGCCAGCTAAAACAGCCGGTCGTGGTGCCAAAGCTTCAGTAGGCAATTTTTTATCCCAAAACTATTGAACCACGAGCCCCTTCGGGAGCGACTCGCCGAAGATCAATCCTTGCTCCTCGGCATCCAGCTTCTCGGCACGTCGGACCAAGGTACGATAATGCTTCGGAGCTTGGCCTACCGTCAGCCAGTCGAGCGTCTCTTCGCGAAGCTTTTCGGAAATATCACGATAACGATCGTCGGTACGTCGGGCCAATTGCATCACGGCCAATGCACGAATCTCTTCCTCGTCACGCATACGCATTAGCGTTTCGAGCCATCGAGAAGCAACTTCGATCGGAACGACCGTATTGAGAGGGCCATAGGAAGGCTGACGGGCACCAAGTCGACCAAGGGTCCAGATCAGGGCGGCTCGTTGGGTCTCCATCTTTCGCTTGGGGATCAAGTCCAAGAGCATGTCGCCGAGCTCGATTTTGACCTCCGCACCAAGCCGCTCCAGCGAACCGAGCATCCGCCAAACCTCGGCCGATTCATGCGACCCGGCACTGAACTCACCGCCACGCCCTTTGCCGGTTGTCATCTGTTTGTGCATCGCACGGATCGGCGACAGGACCGGTTCGGCGATCGCTTGCTGCTGACCGGCAGAAAGACCGCCTCCAATCCGACGCCAGAAGACCCACCACTCGGCCCGACACATCGTCCCGGGGTGGATCAGTTTCCCTTGTAGCGTCCGCCACGTTTCGGCCACCCGCCAGTCGTCGGCCGCCAAACCGTAACCTGGCCGTAACGCGAAACCGAGCAAGTTCAGCCATCGAGCCTCATGCTGCTCACTCCGTCGTCGGCCGGTTTCGACCTCCATCAGCGTCGACCACATACTCCGCAACAACGAACTGGGCCACTGACGGCGGCTCATCTCGGTCACTTGCGCAAGCTGCTTCATGAGCTTGCTCGGCTTCTCTTTTCCATCGGGAGAAAACGTATCGCCGATCAGGCGGTCACACTCCTCTCGGATCGACTCGTCCACGAAACCTTCCAATTCGGCCTCTGATTCGTGTGCTTCGAGATCGGTCTGCGTGGCGCTGCGGACGTCGAACTGAAGCTGCCATCGGCGAGGGCCATCTACCTGGGCACACCACATCTCGAGCGTACCGATCTCGGTCAGCCGAGCATGGAGCCGGACATCGATCCGGTCGGCGTCGGCCGACTTGCGTTTCTTGAGCACGGTCCGGATCGGCGGCAGGATCGTCATCTGCTCCGGATCGACCGGAACCAACTCGCCCGGCTTATCGGTAAGGCGGGTGCTCGATACGAAAAGCGGAAACTCGACCGGCGTGGAGACGAGCAGGCTGAACTGGCGATCGGTCAGCTCGATTTCGCAGCCCGGTTCCGCTTCGGCCGGCACCAAACAGAGAGCGATCGGCTCGTCACTTTCGACACCGATATAATAGGTCCTCGCCAGCCCGGCGACGATTTTGACCCCTTCGCCACGCCGAACCATCCCGAAATAAGCTGCCCCTCGTGCAACGGCCAGGTCAAGCCGATCGTGATCGAGAATCAACGGCTCCCAACTTGTATTATCAAACCACTGGTGCATCACGGCAAGCAGCCGCTCACGGATCGCCGACGCTTCAAACAATCCACCGTTGAAAAGGATCACGTCGGGCCGAGCCGGGTCGTGGCCAAGCGTCTGGGCATCCTCACCATCCGCAACCGCTTCACGATGAACCCGCAAAAACGCGGCCAAATATCGCGTCACGGCCGAATCGGGCGTGAAGGGGAGGCCGAACTCGCGAAAACCGGAACTCTCGCGGACGGGCGGTGTCTCGAAATCGGTGTGCGGGAAAAAACCGTCCAGGAGCAACTGCCGTACTTCGTCGCGAGTCACTTCGATCTGCAAGCCGCCGCCGATCAGCTTCGAGCCGGAACCGGGCAGGTTGACGGTCGTCTGCTCGGGCGCATCGTCGGCCAACATCGTCTCTTTCACCTGTCGGCAGCTTCGCAAAAGGACCGACCACTGTCGCGGCTCGAGTTGGCCGCCGTCGGTCAACCGCTGCTCGATATGTTTCGCAAGGGTAATATCCAGATTATCGCCGCCGAGGATCAGATGCTCGCCAACCGCGACTCGATGGAATTGAACACGGCCCTCCTCGCCACTCCGGACACGGATCAGCGTAAAATCGGACGTACCGCCGCCACAATCGCAGACCAGGATCGTCTGGCCCGACTCGACGATCGACTCCCACGAATCCGCATGACGATCGAGCCAGGAATAAAACGCTGCTTGAGGCTCCTCGATCAAAACAATGCGTGCCAGCCCGGCCGTTGCGGCCGCCTTCACGGTCAACTCGCGTGCTACCTCGTCAAACGAGGCAGGCAACGTCAGAACGATCTCTTGTTCGGAGAGCGGAAACTCGGGCCAAGCAGCATCCCAAGCTTCTCGGACATGGGCCAGATAGTGGCCCGACACTTCAACCGGAGAAAGACGATCCAGATCGACCGCCCCTTGCCACGGCAATAGCGGAGCCGTCCGATCCACGCCCGAGTGACAAAGCCAACTCTTGGCCGAAACAATCAGCCGACCGGGAACCATCGTGCCATGATCCCGCGCAAAACAACCGACCATGTGGTCACTCGTTTCGGTCTGGGCATCCCAAGGTAGACGCAGCGAGTCTTTGCCAAACTCATTGGCCGCCGCTTGGTAGTGAAACGACGGAAGTGTCTCACGAGATTCGATCTGGCCGACATCGACCAGTTGGGGAATCGAGAACGTGCGGATTTTCCACGGTTTCTCCGTGGTATCGATATAGCAAACGGCCGAATTCGTGGTGCCTAAATCGATACCGACGACAAAACGGCTCGTTGTGGAGTCAGGGAGTGTCATAGTAAAATAAGAGGTTCGTTACGAAACATTACGAAAACCCCATTTTACTCTGACAACTCCCCGACAACGAGGGGGACTATCGGGGAGCCGCAAAATTAAACGGCGACTCAGGGCTCGGCTCGACAGTCCAAGTTTGAATTTGCTCGGAAGAAATCGAGTCCACATGCCCATCGGCGTAAAGATAATTTGCCGTGCCTGCATGCCGACCGACGGCAATCTCCGCCTTTATTGCTTCCCAAACCGCTCCATTTGTCGCGTTTTGGCTCAAATGTTCCTCGGAAAACCAATGATGCGCATGTGCATGCTCGACCTCGATCCCGTCGGCCGCCTCGTACATGATGATTGTCTTACTGGTCGACTGTAGGTAATTCAAATTCGTAACTGAGCCGGGACAGTGGTCCGCTTCGAGCGAGATATAGCTACTGAGGATATAGCTCGTGCCATGTTCGGCCCGCCGCTCGTCAACTTCGGGGTCATCGGGACACATCCGCATCTCGTCAACATTTTCCATAAAAGGAGCCAACTGATCGATCCACGTCTCGTGGTGCTCCTCCTCGTCTTCATGTTCTTCTTCCGATGCTTCATCGTGATGGTGATGACATACGGATGAAGGAAATTGTCCTCCATGGGCATTGGCATAGTTATGAATTGCCAGACCGACTTGACGCATGTGATTTTTACACTGCATTCTTCGCGCGGCCGCTCGGGCCGCTTGAATGGCCGGCAGCAAAAGCGCGATCAAGATCCCAATGATCGCAATGACGACCAAAAGTTCGACGAGCGTAAATGCCCGTCGAGTCTTGGGACGTGCAGCAGAGAACCTTGAAAACATACAAACACTCCTTACTTGCTTTTGAATATACTTGCACCTTCATTCCGTAACATACTGGCCCGCAACGACTTACAATCCACATAGCGCAGCAACCCGCGCAATACTATCGCAAAGAAAAACTTGCCTAATATGCCAGAAA
>JASFHG010000465.1:0-3929 GCA_050123355.1 Planctomycetia bacterium | reverse complement strand
GACGCACCCTACCATTTCGCGCCAGCGACCAACGGGAGCGGGTTGCTCCAATCGAGCGGGAGCTCGTCCGGCCGGCGGCCCTGCCGCCCGACCAACGGGAGCGGGTTCCCGCCCTAGTGCGTCAGCACCTATTAAGAAGGCTTGAAGACTACGGTTGATAGTGGTGGGAGGGTGATGTTGAGTGAGGCGGGTCGGCCGTGCCATTGGGTCTCGTCGGCGTTGGCGCCGCCGTTGTTGCCGACGTTCGAGCCGCCGTAGATCCCGGCATCGCTATTGAAAATCTCTTGATACCAGCCGGTGTGGGGGACACCGATCCGGTAGTCGTATCGCGGGACGGGCGTGAAGTTGCAGATGACGACGACGAAATCGTTCGGGTCTTTTCCCTTTCGGATGTAGCTCAACACGCTCTCTTCGCCGTTATGGCAGTCAATCCACTCGAACCCGTTACCGTCGAAGTCGAGTTCGTAAAGGGCTTTTTCGTTGCAGTAGAGCTGGTTGAGATCGGCGACGCATTTCTGCAAGCCTTGGTGCGGCTCGTACTCCAACAGATGCCACTGGAGGCTCTCGTCGTAGTTCCATTCGTTCCATTGCCCGAACTCGTTGCCCATGAAGTTGAGCTTTTTGCCCGGGTGGGTCCATTGATAGGCGTACAGCGTTCGCAGGTTGGCGAATTTCTGCCAGAGGTCGCCCGGCATCTGGTCGAGCATCGAGCCCTTGCCGTGGACCACTTCGTCGTGCGAGAACGGGAGCACGAAGTTTTCGTGGAACGCGTAGATCAAGCTGAAGGTCAGTTGATCGTGGTGATATTTTCGGTGAACCGACTCGTGTTGGATGTAGGTTCGGGTATCGTTCATCCAGCCCATGTTCCACTTCAAGCTGAACCCGAGTCCGCCGAGATAGGTCGGGCGCGAGACGCCGGGCCACGCGGTCGATTCTTCGGCGATGGTCAGCGAGCCGGGGAACTGGAAATGGACTTGTTCGTTGAACTCCTTGAGGAAGTCGATTGCTTCGAGGTTCTCGCGGCCGCCAAAACAGTTCGGCACCCAATCGCCTTCTTCGCGGCTATAATCGCGGTAGAGCATCGACGCGACCGCATCGACTCGCAGGCCGTCGATATGATACTTGTCCAGCCAGAACAGGGCGTTGGAGACCAGGTAGTTTCGGACCTCGTGGCGGCCGTAGTTGAAGATCAACGTGCCCCAATCGCGATGTTCCCCTTCGCGCGGGTCGGCATGTTCGTACAGCGGGGTGCCATCGAACCGGCCCAGACCGTGGCCGTCGCGCGGGAAGTGGGCGGGTACCCAGTCGAGCACGACGCCGATGTCGTTTTGGTGGCAGAGGTCGACGAAGTACATGAAATCTTGTGGCGTTCCATAGCGGCTCGTCGCGGCGTAATAGCCGACCGGCTGATAACCCCAGCTTCCGGAGAACGGATGTTCGCCGACGGGCAGCAGTTCGAGGTGGGTGTAGCCCATCTCTTTACAGTAATCGACCAGTTGGTGTGCCGACTCGCGATAGCTCAGCCATTTCGACGGATCGTCGCCCGGCCGACGCCAGCTTCCGAGGTGGACCTCGTAGAAGGAGATCGGACGATCGAGCCAGTTGGTCTCTTGGCGTTTTTTGATCCACTCTTGGTCACGCCAGTGGTAACGGTTCATGTCGACGACATAGGAGGCCGTTCGGGGCGGGACTTCGGCCGCGAAGCCCATCGGGTCGGTCTTGTCGAAGACGTGGTCGCCGTTCCGGATCCGGAATTTATAAAGCGTCCCTTCACCCAGCCCGGGCACGAAGAGTTCCCAGACGCCGGAGGGGATATGTTTTCGCATGGCGTGCCGTCGGCCGTCCCAGTAGTTGAAATCGCCGACCAGGCTGACGCTCGTCGCGTTGGGGGCCCAGACGGAGAAATTGACCCCTTCGACGCCGTCGATGGTCGTGATTTGAGCGCCCAGCTTGTCGTAAAGTTGCCAGTGCTTTCCCTCGCCGATGAGGTAGAGGTCGTATTCGGTCAATTGGTTGGGAAACGCATAGGGATCGTGCATTGTACTCTTCTTTCCATCGTTCCAATCAAGGCGAAGCATATAACTGCCGGCGTTGTTGAGTTCGTCGCTGGAACAAATCGCCTCGTACAGCCCGGCCGGATGGATCTTACGCATCGGACGTCGCGTGTTGCTGTGCGCGGTGTCGATGATCCAGGCCCGGTCGGCTTGGGGTACGTAGGCACGGACCGCCGTCGCGTTCCGATCGCCATCGGCCACGGCGTGGGGTCCTAAAAGTTCAAATGGGTTTTCGTGAGTGCCTTCTACTAAACGACTGACATTTTCGAGTGCCACAGTGGTTCGCACGCAGTTCTCCTTCAACGGGGGGACGGGGATGGGAGGGTGGGATTGGTTACCGACACTCCATTTATATAGGGGTGTCTTTCGGCTGAATTACTATCGCTTGTCTTAACTCTTGTAGCCCGATCGCGATGCGATAGCGGATTCTCGTGGAGAATCGTTCCCAACGCCTTTTCCAGCCCTGGAGGAATCCGACCTTGGTCTCGTCGGGTTCCCGTGGCGATTCCGTCGAAGGTTCCCACGACAAGGCTGCACTCGGGGGAGGGCATCCGTGAAGGGGATCCACTCGCCAGGTGCGGCATTCCACGTGGTGGAAACGGAGCGCTCGGTCCACACGCTGCCATAGGTCAATATTCTTGACCGGCACCATCTGGCCGAACGATTCCCATTGCCAATCGTTGGCTCGCCACTGCTGCAGACCGTAACGGATCCCCTCGCGAACGTAAACGCTCGGAGTATGGACCTCGACCGCAGCAGGCTCGTCCAACGCTTCAAGACCACGAACCACACTCAATAACGCGAGCCGTTCTCCGGATACGTCCGGTTCATATTCATCCACTTCCAGCCGGACGTCCTCGTCGGGCGTTTGGAGGGTGATTTTCCAACGGCCGGAGTCGTCGGCACCGGTCACGGAAAACAGCTTGTATCGGGGTGTAGTTGTCTTCATCGGAAGTCGGGTCCCGGGACTGTCGTCAACTTGCGTAGGACGGGACAATCATAAAAGATAGACAAAACGTAACAACCTGGCTACCCGTGCCGCCCAAAAGGGCAGTGCGGCGGGCATCCAGTACCATGTGTTCAGAATATCGGAAAACTTTACCTAAGTTCTCCAGTCGTTCTATATTAGCTGTCCCCGATTTTTTGAAATTTTTACCAAATGGAGGGGGGTGGAAGAATTTCAGGTGGTTTTTAGGGTCTTTTTGCTTAGAAAATTCTTCCCGATCCGCCTCTCTGCTTCGCAAAGAGGCGGCTTATTGTCCGGATAGTGCGTTATTTCCATAAAAAATAGCCACGAAAGGTTGCGATTGACCGTATGGGGGGTGGTAGAAGTTTTGAATCTAGATCAGCGGTGCGGAAGCACCAACTAAAAAATACATCTTCCCCTAGTTTCCGGATTTGCTATACTCCGGCCCATGTTTGCTTTCCTGCCAAAATGCCGCAACCTGCTGGGGATCTTCGCGATCGTCTTGACGACCTCTGGGTGTCAGGCGTTGTTGGATTGGAACAGCAGCAGTAAATTCGGCGTGCCCAACTTCCAGAAGCCGGGGACTGCCAAGGAGCAGCAGAGCAGGGCGATCCGCTTCGATCCTTATGCTGAAGAGGGTGTCGGCCCCCAGACCGAAGGGCTTCGCCCCCGCGAGTACTCCAAACCGCTTGCCGAACCGCTCCGTGCCCGCTGGCCGATCGTCGAGTGATGGACCGATGAAACGCTTTTACCAGCTACTCTTGATCGCAGGTTATTAGCCGCCGAGCTTGTTCGGTGCTTGCATGTCCAAAACCTTTTCAAATTTTAATCCCGACTCGTTAGCCGCGCGGGTTCATCCCCGCGATTAACGGTCCATGCATAGTCAGGGATACGTTTCCCCAGAAACA
>JASFHG010000464.1:0-3931 GCA_050123355.1 Planctomycetia bacterium | reverse complement strand
AAGGCTATTGGCACAAAAAAAGCCGGTAGGGGAAACTACCGGCTCCAGTAGCGGCGCAGGGACTCGAACCCCGGACACGCGGATTATGATTCCGCTGCTCTAACCAACTGAGCTACGCCGCCGAAAACACCTTAACGTGTTCTAAATAAAAGACTTCCGGCTCGTCCAAAAGGTTCGGATCAAGGCCAAAAATCATGTAAAGAAATTTACCACCCGATATGCCTACCGTCAAGGGGCTCCGGGGAGAAACCGGCCTTGATTTGCAGCATGTCAGCCAAATAATGCCCAAACACCAGTAAAAATACATGCCGGTCAAGAGTGAAAGAATGCCATTTACAACAGGGCCGTGGTTTCGTCGTGGCTGTACATGAGGTTGAAGTTTTGGACGGCGGCACCGGAGGCACCTTTGATCAGGTTGTCGATGCAGCTGATCGTGATGACGCGGTTACGGACGATTCGGGCCGTGACGTCGCAGAAGTTCGACCAGATGGTGTCTTTGGTGGACGGCAGGTGATCGACGACGCGGACGAACGGTTCGTCGGCGTAGAAATCACGGAGCGTGTCGAGGAGTTGTTCCTCGGTGACGTTGCCGACCGGGCGGCTGTAGGTCGTGCTCAGGATACCGCGGTCCATCGGGGTCAGGTGCGGCGTGAAGACCACTTCGACCGATTGGCCGGAGGCGGTCGTAAGGACCTGTTCGATTTCGGGCGTGTGGCGATGGCGACCGATGTTGTAGGCCGAGATGCTCTCGTTGCACTCGGGGTAGTGGGTCAGGAGTTTCGGCGTGCGGCCGGCACCGGAGACGCCGCTTTTCGAGTCGACCATGATATCGGTCGGTTCGACCAGGCCGGCTTTCAGCAGCGGCGCGAGGGCCAAGATGGCCGAGGTCGGGTAGCAGCCCGGGTTGGCGACGAGCGTCGAGTTGACGATCTGTTCGCGGAACAGCTCCGGCAGGCCGTAAACCACTTTTCCAAGTCGGTCCGGATCGACATGTTTCTGGCCGTACCAATGGGCGAAGACTTCGGGGTCGTTGAGTCGATAGTCGGCGCTGAAGTCGACGATCCGACAGCCACCTTCGAGCAGGTGCGGGACGAGCGACGCGGTTACCCCGTGCGGCAGGCAGCTAAAGACACACTCGGCACGCGAGGCGATTTCGGTCGGGCCGAGATTTTCCAGCGTCAGGTCCAGCCGACCGGATAGGGACGGGTGGATCGTTTCGATCGGCGGATTTCCTTCTTGGCGACTGGTCAGGGCGACGATTTCCGCGGCCGGGTGTCGCAAGAGGATTTTGATTACTTCCACGGCCGTATAGCCGGTCGCTCCGAGAATGGCAATTTTGGTCATGTTTCGTAGGGTGCGTCTGGACGCACCAAAATGGGAATAAAGGTTTTATAGCGGTGCATCTTGACGCACCCTACTAGAAATCGATCGGTGGAGGTTCATCGCCGGAGGCGTCAAAGCTGTCAAACTCGCCATAGGACTGCGGAGCGGCGTTTTCGAAGCGGGTATACTTGTGGAGCCAGGTGAGTTTCACATCGCCGGTCGGACCGTTACGCTGTTTGGCGATGAAAATATCACCCTGGCCCGCGACACCGGCCGCTTCGGCTTCTTCCCTCTTGTGATAGTAGTACTCTTCGCGATGGACGAACATGACGACGTCGGCGTCTTGCTCGATGGCACCCGACTCGCGAAGGTGGCTCATACGTGGGCGGCGGCTTTCCTTGCCGGTCCCCTGCTCAACTTGCCGGTTCAACTGGGCCAGACACAGGATCGGGATCCGAAGTTCACGCGCCAGGCCCTTGAGTCGCCGGGCGATCTTCGCCACCTGCTCTTGACGTGGGTCGTTCGAATTTTCGGGCGAGATCAACTGGAGGTAGTCGATCACGATCAGCGACAGACCGTTACGTCGTTTAATGCGGCGGGCACAGGCAGCGATTTCGGCCATGGTTCGGGTGGGCGTATCGTCGACATAGAGCGGGGCCTGGCTCAATTTCGCCGAGGCGGCGACCAGTTTTTCGCGGTCGCCGTGCGACATCATGCCGCTACGAAACTTGATGCCGTCGATCTTTCCTTGCGAGGCGAGCATACGTTGGGCCAGTTCCTGGCGAGCCATTTCCAAGCTGACGAACAGGACCGGCTCGTTCGCGTCGATCGCGACATTCTCCGCGATGTTGGTCGCGAAGGCGGTCTTGCCCATACTCGGGCGGGCGGCGAGGATGATCAGTTCTGACGGGTGCAGGCCACCGGTCAGGTTGTCCATATCCGTAAAGCCGGTCGGCACACCGGTCGCTCCGCCATGCTCCATTCGATGATCGATCAACTCAAATGTTTCCAGAAGCACGTCGTGGATACTGGAAATCTGGTTGCTGCTCCGCTGATCGTGGAGCGCAAAGATTTTTTGCTCCGCTTGGCCGACAAGCTCGCCCGGCTTGAGCGTCGGTTCATAGGCCGAGCGGAGGATCTCGGAGGAGGCCTCGATCAGGCCACGCAGGATCGACTTGTCCGAGACGATCTGAGCGTATCGCTCGGCGTGGGCGGTCGCTCCGACCGATTCGGCGAGTTGGGCCAGATAGGCGGGGCCTCCGATCGTTTCCAGGACGCCGGCACTTTTGAGCCGCTCGACCAGCAGCGTCGCGTCGAGCCGCACGCCATCGTTGTGCATCTCCGTCATGTGACGGAAGAGCGTTTGATTTGCATCGTTGAAGAAGTCTTCGGCACGAACTTTCAGAAGGACGTCGTCGAACAAGGCCGGGTTGAGCAAGAGGCTCCCGATGACCGCGTTCTCGGAGTCGGAACTCCAGGGAAGTTCCTGGTCCAGGATCGGATCGGATTGACCGACCGGGCGAGGGCGTTGGGGGCGGTTTCGGGTGCCACCTTGGTTTACGGTTGCCATTTTCGAGACGTGTCTCCTTTCAACGTATATGATAAAGGTTGCCGGGAAGGCGTCAATTATCCCTTATCTTTAGGGGAGGCGGTATCGGCCTCTCCCCCTTTGGGGGACGGGGCTTTCTCCAATTTGAGCTTATAGATGTCGATCGCGTTGTTGCGGAGCAGTTTTACGGCCAATTCGCACGCTTCGGCCTCGGTGCAATAGCCGCGGAGCACCTTTTCGGCCAATACTTCGGCGACCACTTCCCGCCCCATCTCGGCATGGGCGTAGGTCCCTTCGGGAAATCCGTAGTCCCCGCCGAACGCGGTGATTTTATTGGCCGGGACCGTTTCGAGCCACTCGGAGAGCGAGTCACGCGAGATTTTCGGCGAAATGACGTGGAGCCAACACATGTCGATATAGGCGTTTTGGAAATTTTTGGCGATCGTGCTCAACTCGTGCCCATAGGGGTAGCTGCCGTGGAAGATGACGAATTTGACGTTCGGGTATTTGCTGATCAGGTTGACCAGATCGGTTGGCTTCGAGTTGGTGATCGTGTTGCCCGTACCGGTTTGCAGGCCGGTGTGGAATTGGAACGGCATGTCGTGTTTGTCCGCCAGCTTGCAGACCTGGTGCATCATGTAGTTTTGGAGCGGGAGGACATCGGCATTGGAGACCGGTTTTCCACTTTTGAGTTTTTCAAACGCGGCTTTCGCTTGGTCTTCGGTCGGCAGAGGGTAGTAGATACGCCGGTTGTAGGCGAGAGCCGACTTGATACCGACAATTCCGGTTTTGACCTGTTTTTCAAAGTTGATCGCGAGAGCTCCGCAGAGATCGTCGAGCGAATTGAACTTTGTGCCCGCATACTTCTCGAGGTTTGCCAAATCTTTTGCATTACGAATATTGACAAAGTTGTCAAACCGTTTCACCTGGGCAATGAACCCGGAGATGGGCGTGATGGAGTTTCTGTCGACGATCGCCAGGTCAATGCGTGCCTTTTTCTCTAACACGTCACGATAAAGGCCCGGCTTGTTGGCCTCGGCGATCTTTTCGTTTAACAGA
>JASFHG010000463.1:0-3936 GCA_050123355.1 Planctomycetia bacterium | reverse complement strand
CAAGATCGATCGAGTAGAGCTCGTAGCCGGTGTTCACGTAGCCGGAGAAAACCAAGTAGTCGCCAACCACGTGCAGTGAATTGGTATCGTTGCCGATCTCGCCTAAAATCGTATCCGCGACCATGACCGTGCCCGCCTCCGTGCCGTCGGTGGTCCAGAGCTCGCGGCCGTAATCGTCGGTGTAGGCCGAGAAGTAAACGCTCCCGTCGACAACCGTCATAAAGTAGGGATAGGATGGGTCGCTACCCGATTGAATGTCCTTGATCAGGACCGTGCCCGCCTCGGTACCGTCGGTCACCCACAACTCTTTGCCATGCGTGCCATCATCGGCCGAGAAGTACAACGCACCGTTGGCGACCGTGAAGTCGGTGTAACTGGAGAGATCGCCATCGCTCCCCTCGTTGATGTCCTTGAGCAAATACGTGCCGCTGTCGGTGCCGTCCGATCGCCACAACTCGTCGCCGCTCGTGCCGTCGTTGGCTCCAAAATAAAGGACGCCATCCATCGCCACGAGATGTATGGAACTGGCGGTAAAGGCATCGTCGCTGCCGGAATGGATATCCTTGACCATGGCGGTCCCCGACGCGGTGCCGTCGGAGGTCCACAACTCGTAACCGTGATCACCATCGTCGGCGACAAAGAAGAGCGTGTCGTCGACGGCGGCCAGTGCAACACCGCTCGCACTGAAGGCGTCCGCGCTACCGTCGTTGATGTCCGTCACCAACACGGTCCCGCTCGCCGTGCCGTCGGAGGTCCACAGTTCGAGGCCGTTGGTGCCATCCTCGGCGACGAAGAAAAGCGTGCCGTCAACGTCCGTGAGCCCGATCGGACTCGACGAGGTGGCGCCGGTGTAAATGTCCTTGACCAGAGCCGTGCCCGCCGCGGTGCCGTCACTCTTCCACAGCTCGATACCATGTTCGGCGTCCGCGGCCTGGAAATATAACGTATCGCCAACCACGGTCAAGCCGCTGGGCGAAGAGCTGTTTGTCCCATCATTATAAATATCCGCGACCATGACCGTGCCCGCCTCGGTGCCGTCGGTCATCCAAAGTTCAACGCCGTTCGTGCCATCGTTCGCAGTGAAGTAGAGCTTGCCATTGAATTCGACCAGCTCGGACGGGCCGGCCGAATCGGTGCCGGCATTGATGTCCTTGACCAGATGGGTACCTGCCTCGGTGCCGTCGGTGGCCCAGAGCTCGCGGCCGTAATCGGTCGTCTCGGCGGTGAAATAACACATCTCGCCAACCTGCACGAAATCGGACGGGGCGGAATAGCCGGCCGAATCCAAGTCGATCAGGTTCGGCGAAATCGACAAGAGCGTCCGCGCTTCGAGCGGCTCCTGACTCAGACGCCGGCGAGTGGAATGCATCACCCGTCGATAATCGGTTTTATGCTTGGGAGTTCGAAACCAATGGAAAAAATTACGGAAACGCGATTTCATACTACACATAAGAATGTTTCTCTTGATGCTAAGATCGATGGCAAATCAGTGGTGTGATCGAGGAGGTGTTTGTATCGAGGGTTGCATTAGCATTGATCCTCATGCAGCCGCATCGTACGGCCGTGGGAAGATCATTGGATAGGCAACCACCAATAGATGTGTTCCGGATTTCGGGAATTCCGACACTGCCAAAGACATCAAGTACAACCCAAAAAACACATCCTGCAGAGGGGCAAGCAATAGCTACGCATGGCAACGGAATTTCCTGTATTTTCTAATAGGTCTATAAGGAAACACGAATGTCACGCCAATAAAATCAACGGTTTGGCAAAAATAGCGAATATCACTGCCAAAACCCCTGTTTTCAACCACAAAAATAGTGATCGATTTCCCCCCACTTCTAGACGGCATACCCAAATCGAGGTACAACTAAAAAAGGTAATCTATTTATCTTGGCGCAGGAATTGTTCATGTCAACTAAACCTTTCACCTTATCCGCCAAAGCGATCATTCTTGACGACAAGCAGCGTGTATTGTTGTTGCAGCGGTCGCTTGGGGCCACGTATCAGGCGGGGCTTTGGGAGTTGCCGGGCGGGAAAATCGATTCGGGTGAAAACTTCGCGGCGGCTCTGGTGCGTGAGGTGAAAGAAGAGACCGAACTTATCGTTGAACTGGACAGAGTGGCCGGGGCGGGCGAATGGGACGGGCACTCGAGTTTCCGCATCGTCTATGTTTTCATGACGGCCCATATCGTAAGCGGCAAGATTCAGCTAAGCTCCGAACATGAACAATACCGATGGGCAGCCCGTGACGACCTTTTGCAGCTTGAACTGTGCTCGCAGTTTCGCGAGATCGTCGAGACCTATTGTCCCGAAAATTATTGATCCCGATGTATTTAATGATCGTTGTGCGATCGCAAACGCGGCTGTTCCAGCCGGGTTTGCCGGATTTCCGGCCGCAGAGCGGTTCATTAGCAATGCAGACCTCATTAAAACGACATCCCACTGCCTACCCTATTACGAAAGGTAAAATCATGTCGATCGATCCTCAGTGGCACAAGGAACAAGTTGAAAAATACAGCAATGACGAGCTCAAGAGCTACTCGATCTACGCCGAGACCTTGCGGGAGATTTTGACCAAGGCGAGCAGTCAGCATGCACCGCTGGCGATTGTGCAAGCCCGCCCCAAGTCGGTTTCGAGTTTTGCCGAGAAAGCGGCCCGAAAGGCGTCGAAATATGCCGACCCGGTACATCAAATCACGGACTTGTGCGGCGCGCGTGTAATCACTCATACACAAGAGCAGGTCGATCAGGTTTGCGAATTCATCAAAACCAATTTCGAGATCGACGAGAAAAACAGTCTCGACGTTCGTACCCGACTTGGCCATTCCGAGTTTGGATACCTGTCGGTTCATTACATCGTACAAATTACCGCCGGCGAGATACTGGGCATCCCGATCCCGCCGGAAATCGGCGACCGCAAGGCGGAAATTCAAGTCCGCACCGTGTTGCAACACGCCTGGGCCGACATCACCCATGACCGTCTTTATAAGAGCGGATTTCGAGTACCCGATCGATTCAAGCGCAACGCGGCGGCCCTGGCCGCGACGCTGGAAAGTTCGGACGGTCAATTTGGTCGGTTTGTCAACGAGATGGACGCCTATGTGGGCGAATACTCTGCCTACATGGACCGTGAGGAAATGGACAAGGAAATTGCCATCTTGGAGGTCGTGCTCGAAAACGAGCCCAAAGAGGCCAACAAGCCGGCGATCGCGCTTCGTATTGCACGGATTGCCCAATCGAGCGGCGATTACTCGACCGTGTTCGAAAAACTCGAGCCGATTGCCGAATCGGATTCTCTTTGTACCGACGAAATTCTTAACGAGCTGGGCACGGCGCTGGTTTACTTGGCCGAGCAGGAGCGAGACCCCGAAAAAGCGGCTCAAAAAGCGGCCCGAGGGCAGGAGCTTTTGCGACGTGCCGGACGAGTAGACGACCCGCTGCCATCTCAAACGACCGGGCCGCTTGAAAAGAACGAGTGCATCACACGTGCCTCGGCCCTGTCTACCTTGGCATGTTCGTATGGGAAGACGTCGGGCAACGAGTACCAAGCGAGGGACTGCTATCGCAAAGCCTTGACGCTGGTCCCCCAGGATCCCTATCACCTGACCTCACTTTTGGAATACGAGATCTTCTGCACTCGCGACACCGACTTCGCGGCCGCGATGCGGCCCGTGCTGTCCGGTGCGGTCGCGACCTGTCGAGAGCATATACGCGTCGGCATCGAGCTGCCGCGAGCCTATTTTACGATCGGCAAGTTGAATTTGCTGATGAACCAACCGATGGAGGCACTGGCGGCCTATGCCAAGGCAATCTCCTTCTGCAACTCGGACAACGCGTGCGTGCCTGACAACATTTATGCAACTCAAGAAGCATTCCTTCAGCGAATCAACCCAGGCCGTCAATTGCCGGAGGAACACGATTGGATCCGACAAT
>JASFHG010000462.1:0-3946 GCA_050123355.1 Planctomycetia bacterium | reverse complement strand
CTCCAGGGAGGGTGTCCAGTTGTTCGCCCCGGCGACACGAAGCGCTTCGATGCTCTTCTGCTTGTGGTTCAACAGCCATGCACCGCCGAAGAACGAGCCTACCATGGTGCCGAACGTCAACAGCCGCTCGGTCAAATGGAACCAGAAGAGGTTTCCGGTTTCGGCTTCGGTAACTCCATAGGGAAGGAAGTGGCGGCCGAGGTCGACGAAGAACATGACGAACACGATCATATAAAGGACGTTGGCGACCGCTTCGAGGAACCGGCTGTCGAGTTTCTGTGCGACCCAAAGCATCGTGACGGCCTGGACGGCCCAGGATACGGCGAGCCACTCTTTCGAGACCAAAATCGGGATGGTGATGGTCAACATAAACGAGGCAATCGCGAAGAAACTCGAAAGGAGCACGCGGTCCTCGATCTTTTGATATAGGAAGTAGAAAATGTGGCCTGTGTAAAACAGTGCCATGCCAAGCGTGACGACGGCAAAATGCTTGCAGCAAACCAGACCGTCGTCGACCCCGAACTTCATCTCGAACAGGACGTAAGACATCAAGAAGAACGTCACGGCATTGACCCAGATCATACTGAGTTCCAGAAGCGTCGCTTCTTGTCGCTTGAGCAGGTTGTAAAGGAAGTTCATCGTCGAGAACATGATGAAGAACCCGATGATGAACGGCATGACCACCTCGAATTCGAAACCGTTCGGCCAAAGTTGGGCCAGCGCGGCAATGGTCAACCCCCACGTGCCGAAGAGGCTCACGCCGCGGAGCAGGTGCCAGTCCTTGGCGTAGCTCAGTGCCAGGACGCCTGCCGTCAAAATCGACAGGTAGGCTAACAGACCGGGCAGGTTGACGACGCCGGTCGAAAGCAGAATCGGGGTCAGATAACCGCCGATCACTCCCATCAGGGCGACCAGTAGCGTGTCGAACTTATAGGCGATG
The DNA here is from genome assembly GCA_050123355.1 of Planctomycetia bacterium. Lineage (GTDB taxonomy): Bacteria > Planctomycetota > Planctomycetia > Pirellulales > Thermoguttaceae > JASFHG01. Next base: position 3,006 of record JASFHG010000462.1, on the reverse strand, counting down.
CCGCACGCCATGCACGTAATAACTCCCATCAGGAGGAAGGCAGGCGTCTGGTCGATGAGTTTGAAATACTGCATCGAGGCAAACACCGTTAGGTACAGTGTCGTTATACCGATACCGACGAGCCCTTGTCCCAAAAGATGGTACTGCTTTCGCCTAAGGAAGAACGTACCCCCGGCGACAATGCCGAGGCCGATCACCGAGAAAAGCCCCATCAAGGCAGACGGGGTCACGACATCTTTGTCGTAGAGAAACTTCAAGAGGAAGCCGAAACCGACGACCAGTATCAACGCTCCAATCCGGATGAGCCAGTTGGTCGCGATGGCGTACTCCATCGCGACGCCCTCTCGTCGATATTCCTCGCCGACGATAATCCAGTTCCAGATTTTGTCCAGCACTTCCTTGGTCCGTGCTTCGAGCGAGCCTATCCCGGCCGGCACCTGAGGCACGGTGTAAGGTCGAGAGGAATCGACCGGTCGGGGAGGAGAAGTGGTGGTCGGGCCGGCAGATTCTTTTTCCGGAACGACTTCCGCTTCCACGACCGCGACGACGACCGGTTTCGGTTCGTCGGCTGATGGCTTCGGTTGATCCGGCTTGGAACCCGTGCCATTTTCGAATGCGGCGACCTTTCCCGGGCTCGGCTTTTGGACGGCATCACGTCGCGGAGTTGCGGGCTGCGACGGTTGCTGAGACCTCGCCGGCGTCATGGTCGGCCCTGACGCAGCCGGTCTGTCGGCGGTTGGTGCTTGTGTCGGCTTGGCAAAGGATTTGGCTTTTTCGGTTGCTTCTTGATTCGCAACTTCCGAGGGGGATCTCGGTGAGGATGGTTCGGCTGTCGCTTTGGAGAAATGGCCGAGAAGTTTCAAGACTCGCTGCTCGACCGTGCGAAGTCGTTGGCTGAGCAGCTCAAAATGAGATTGTTGCTGTTTCTCGATCCTGAGGGCCGCGGCCAATGCCGCAATCGATAACCCACCCACCAGGAAAGCAGCAATCAGCGTGATAATAAGTATTGGAAACATGGTTTTTTCCCTCCTTCTGACCACCTAGGCGAAGTACCAACTTGGATATAACGAGTTTTGGCAAAAGAGAGAAAATTTCCACTCCACACCCCCTCTTTCTTACTAAACCCATGTACAACCATACCTTACGCGTTAGAGAACATATAAGAATACGAAAACCAGTGGCATACGGGTGGTAGACATACTACCCGAATGGCGGTTGACAAGCAGTAAAAAGTGTGTATTTTAGGCGGTTGCTTTTGGCTTACCTCTTGCTCGGAATCCAAGCCACACATCAGTAACTTAGCCAAGAAACGCTTATCCAATACGAAAAGTAAAAGAAAAGCCGTACCACACAAAAGTAGTACTCTTCCAAACACTACAGCTTATGCACCGTACCAACCAAAATCAAGAAACTCCTTACGAATAAAGACAAAATGGAAGAATTTGAGACAGAGGCAAGAGAATTCTCGGCAAAATTCGCGTTTTGCAACGAAATGTTCGGCGATCGCCCCCTGGCGGAAGCTTGGGAATTTGCCGCGATGTGCGGTTACACGGGCGTGGAGATCGCCCCGTTTACGATCTCGCGAGAGACCAACTATGTGACCGAACTTAGGCCTTCCGACCGAAATCGGATCCGGCGTGAGGCGGAATCGGCCGGGCTTCAGGTCGTCGGGCTCCACTGGCTGCTCGCCAAGACGGAAGGTCTTTACTTAACCAGCCCGGACCTCTCGATACGCAAGAAAACAAGTCTCTACTTTGGCGAGTTGGTCCGACTCTGCGCTGATCTGGGAGGGTCGGTGATGGTGCTGGGCTCGCCGGTCCAACGAAACCTCTTGCCCGGCGTCACTTTTTCCGAGGCACTGGACTATGCGGCCAAGGTATTGGACTCGGTCTTGAGAACGTTAGAAGATCACGAAGTCACGATCGCGATCGAACCCCTCGAACCCAAATCGAGCGACTTCATCAATACGGTCGCGGAAGCCGTTCAACTTATCGAGCTGGTCGACTCGCCCTGGGTTCAGCTTCAGTTGGACGTCCACTCGATGTCATACGAATCGACCCCGATCCCCGAGCTGATTCGCGACCATGCCTGGATGGCGACCCATTTCCACGCCAACGATTCCAACCTGCAAGGTCCGGGCTTCGGGAAAATCAACTTCGTACCGATCTTGGCAGCCTTGAAAGAGATCGACTATCAGGGTTGGATTTCGGTCGAGCCGTTCGATTTCTCCCCCGGCCCCGAAATCCTGGCCGTCGACAGCATCGCCTATTTGAAAGAATGCATGAAATAGAGGACAGAGGACAGAAGGTGCTACCGCACCGGCGTAAAATCACCACTGGAGCGGAAGCTCCCTCTGTCATCTGTCCTCTTACAAAAAAACGGCCCGGTCCGGGAAAGAGTTCCCGGACCGGGCCGCGTGTTCCGCTTCTAAAAAGAAGCAATTACCGAGTGTTAGCGTTCGCTAAGCGACTCAGTAGGTTGGCTGCTCTTGTATTCTTCTGCTTCTTCAGCCGCTTTGACTCGTTTCTTTGCTTCTTCGACAACCTGATAGGCGAGTTGCAGCTCTTGCGGATGGAAGTAAGGTCGGCACGCGCCGTTGGCTCGCCGAATTCGCTTGGCGGCCAGTTCTTCCCAGCTCATGTTGTTCGACAAGTGCCATGCGGCTGCCTGCGCGACATGCTGCGTCACCTTTCCTTCGCCGAGGATCTGACAAAGTACTTTCACCTCTTTGCTGTCGGTAAACGATTCAATAGGTTGAATGGTATAAGGGATATGGGGATTGGGGTCTGGTTTGCCATGTTCGAGGCAAACGGCGGCGACTTTCACGTCACCGACCGCTTCGGCCGGGATATTGAACATGCCGCCCATCATCATGTTTCCGCCGAATCCGCCACCAAGGCCTTGCGACATGCCACCACGACCGCCTATGCGACCACCACGTCGGGCACCGCCAACCGGTCCTCCAACCGCGCCGCCGGGAGGTCCAAAACCACCGGGGCCGAATTG
>JASFHG010000461.1:0-3946 GCA_050123355.1 Planctomycetia bacterium | reverse complement strand
ATCTATCATGCTACTCTTGGTCATAATTTCGCTTCGGCAATCCTGAACGAATCCAGTGAAAAGCTTATCTTTTTGGTGTCTTTTCCTTTGCTGTCATCTACCATCCGGCAGTAGAGGTGCAGAAGCGGCCAGTAGTCGTTCTGCTTTGCCGTTCCATTGGATCGCATTCCCATCGATTCAAACTCGATCCATTTGCCACCATTGACCGCTATCGACGGGGTCCATTGTGCCGTCTCGGGATCGACAAGAATGCGAAATGAATAAGTATCTCCTTCCCTGACGGGAATTTCGCTATCGATTCTGGCTACCTCTCCTGTTTTGTCGTGACACCAGAAAGACCAATTCCCGGACTGATGATCGCGTTGGTGTATCAGAGAGATATGCCAGCCATTACCTGATGACTTTGAGCTCCGGCTACAAAGGGTCAGCCACTCACCCTGTTTGGGGAACCCGTCAAGGGCATCGATACGATAATCAAAAGAAACAACGTACGGTTTTGTCAGATCGACCCCACCTGTCATCGCAAGCTGTCGCTCGATATGTGTCCCTTCGGCTTTATTGGATCTATCTGATTCACGTTCCAGCAACACATGTAGATACTTTCCGCCACCGAGAAGCGGATTGGTCTCTTCGGTTGAAATGGACCACTTATAGTGTTTGGTTTTTTCCACGCGCCAACCGGTAGCCCATCCCAAGCCCCCAATTCCAGGATACTGATCGACATGCGAGCTGCCCTCGCCATCCGAGAAATCGGCGAGGACCACCCTCGAATTTTCAAGGGCATCCGGCTTAACGGGCACCACCGGTATGTATCTGACAAAAGTATCCGTAGTCGGTGTGATCTTCCGGATAATCGGCAATGCCCCCTGTCGGTTAGCCACCTCCACACGAACAGCCTGACCGGCCACCAGGGATTCACGAAGTTCCTTATTCGGTTGTTTTTCATTCGCGGCTTGTAGTGCCACCTCACCCTGGAAAACTTCAACATCGGCCGTCCTCTTCTTGTCGTCGACGCATACACCAAATTCAGTTCCCAAGTCGACGACGTCTATGGCCGGCGTACGAATAGTAAATCTATCGGATCCTTTTCGCACTTTGGCAACAAGACTGCCGTCGTGTAGAAAGCCTCGGTCGCCATTGGTAATGCTGAACGTAGCCGGACCTTTCAGCAGCACCGTGGAACCTCGGGCAAAGGTAATTTCCAAGAGTCCTTCGGTGAGTTGAAGCTGTTCTCCCGCAAACAAGTTTGACCCTGCCGACAGGGAATCGCTGCTTTCGCTCCAGACACACTTATATGTTTGCGTGACCATGGCCACCGAGTGCTGCTGGGGCACCGGGCCGTTGATCGACGACTGAAACACCAACACCACGAGAATCAAACTCGGCAAACCGATAGCCAGCAGTAGGGAAAATACGTTAGGTCGCGAGAGAAAGGCAAAAAACGATTTTGTATAATCACCCAGAAATCCGAGAACAGACGGTTCAGGATCTAAGGTATCTTCTTCACTCAAGATTCCTGTCGTAAAGACGTCCATGTCCTTGATGTCGAGCGAGGGAATAACCGACGGTGACGCGTCCTTCGTCTCATCTAAAATATCCGTGCCTTGAGCCAGATACTCACGCAACCAGGTCGGCTCGTTTTCTAAAGCAGACATCATCTGCATGTAATCGAGAAAACGATCGCACAGATCGTCATTGTTGATAAGTAAGCTCTCCAATCGCTGTCTTTCCTCACGGCTGAGCTGTGCATCGGCATGCCCGGCCGCCAGTGCATAAAGTTCGTCGAACAGTGAAGAATCTACAGTGGGATCTTGATCAAACGGTCCCAAGTGATCGCTCATAACGTTTCCTCCATTTCGAGATGGCGAGACAGGCACTCCGCCAACTGGCGCCGTAATTTCTGCAGAGCGCTGTAGATTGTCGTGGGTGGCCGTTCCAATTGCTTGGCAATCTCGTGAGGTGTTTCGCTCAGAATAAAACGGCGATGGAACAGGTCTCGCTGACGATCCGTCATTCGCTTCAGGCATTGGCCGAGCGATTCCCAAAAAACCTCGTATCGTGAGGCTCGCTTGGCCGTACGCAACGCAATCGCCTCCATTGCAGGCTCGCCAAACATGACGTGCCGATGACTATTCTCTTGATAGAACCGAAGAATCTCAAATCGAGCCACCGAAACAGCCCATGCAAGAAAACTGCTGCCCGGTGTGTACTCGCTAAACTTGTTCCATAAAACGATACAGGCTTCCTGCAATATCTCGTCGACGTCGGCTGAACAGGAAACCGCGGCGCGGATATAACCTTGCAGCCGTACCCGATGAGTCTGCCAGAGCCTGATGAACTCTGCCTCATGCTGTTGCGTGTCTTTTAATTGCTCCGATTTCATATCGCCGTGAACCTGCTCGACTATGAAAAATAACCTTATCAATAATAGCTTTAAGGGTACGCCATGCGACGGCCTGCCGGACAACGGCGCACGGATAAACATCACCCCTTACTGGCTAAACAAGAAAAGCCCGCCAAATTTACGAAAAAAAAACGCTGTGTTTTCCCGTTTTCTCCGAATTACAGCGCAGACCACGCAAAAACCCACTAGAACGGGGGTGAAAAATCGGTCGAGAACATGTAAAACGCGTGAGACTAAGAACTGGCTAATAAAACGGCTCCGGGAAACTAAAAGGATCCGGTACATTATTGGATCCGGTACATTATTGAAAGAATAGATAATCGGCAAACGGAAATAGAGGGGCTGACACCTTCCTTTCTCAATAAATCTCTATACAGCAACATCTTGCGTCTTTCTCCCTTCAAATTTCCTCCTTCCCCCCCGCCCTCTTGCACCGACCCGCTAAACCTGTCAAAATGAGGGATTGTCCATAAAACATAACCCTACCTATTATCTATCCTAAAAAACAGGAATCCTACCATGCCTAGTTGCGTACTCGCTTATTCTGGTGGCCTCGATACTTCGGTCCTTTTGGCCTGGCTACAGGATGAAGGCTACGATGTCCACGCCGTTTATGTCGACGTCGGGCAGCCGTGTGAGGATCGGCAGGCGATCATGGAGAAGGCCGAGAAGCTCGGGGCGAAATCGGCTCGGATCGTCGATATCCAGGACGAGGTCTGCCGCGAGGTCGCCTTCCCGATGGTCCAGTTCCAGGCGAAGTACGAAGGGGTCTACCTGCTCGGCACGTCGATCGCACGACCGTTGATCTCGAAGGCATGCCTCGAAGTGGCTCGCGAGGTCGGGGCCGATGCGTTCGTCCATGGTGCAACCGGCAAGGGAAACGATCAGTGCCGCTTCCAACTGGCAGCCGAGGCGCTCGATCCATCTATTAAAGTAATCGCTCCGTGGCGGATGAAATCGTTCCGCGACAAATTCCCCGGCCGGTCCGAGATGCTCGCGTTTTGCGAAGAGAAAAACATCCCGGTCAAGGCGACCGCCGCGAAGCCATACAGCTCGGACGAAAACTGCCTCCACATCAGCTACGAGGCAGGCGACCTCGAGGATCTGAACGTCAACGGGCTCGATACGGTCGACTTCGGGATGGTCGTCACACCGCAGGAAGCACCCGACGAGGCCGAGACCGTCACCGTCACGTTCGAGGCGGGCTTGCCCGTGGCGGTCAACGGCGAGAAGCTCGGACCGTATGACGTCGTCCGAACGCTCAACGAGATCGGCGGCCGCAACGGGGTCGGGATCCTCGACATGGTCGAAAACCGGTTCGTCGGCATGAAGAGCCGCGGCGTCTACGAGGCACCCGGCATGACGATCCTCTACGAAGCCCATCGACTGGTCGAACAACTCACGCTGGACCGCGACCTGACGCACCTCCGCGACCGGCTCGCTCCGGAAGTGGCCGAGATGCTCTACTACGGCTTCTGGTACCATGCAAAAATGGACGCCCTCTTGGCCTTCATCCGCGAAGCCCAAAAGCCGGTCAACGGG
>JASFHG010000460.1:0-3949 GCA_050123355.1 Planctomycetia bacterium | reverse complement strand
TCTTTTTTTGATGTTTTGTGTAGTGTTTGAGCAAAAGACGATTTTCTTCAAACCCCGTTTTTTTAGGCCTTTTGGGGTTTTGTCAGAACCCAAGTAGATGGCATTTTGTACACGTTTATCCATCTTTTCAAAAAAACTGGAAAGTTTTTTTGGGAAAATGAGAGCCCTGTGAGACTCTGCGGGCCCAAAAAAGTAGTCAATTTGGGTAGGCTATAGTGAATATAAGTAGGATTTTCCCCCAAATGCGGGAAAATTCCCCCACCAAAACCCTACCTACGAGGAGTTTTGTGCTACACTGTCCCACTTAACCGGGGGAGGCAGCTCGTACAATTAGGGTGTTTCACAAACTCGAATTGCGTACTAAGATTAAAGAGATGACCCCCGATTCAGGGAGACAGTTTTTTTAGTTTTCCTTTCCAGCTATTGAGTCGCACGTCACTCGCACGATGCTCAAACGATGTCGAGTCCAAGTTGGAAATGTATTTGCCTTGTGCAAAGACACCCCCTCTCTTTATTCCTTTTAAAGGAGATAACCGATGAGTATTCGAATTTTGGTATGTGACGATCATGAAGTGATCCGAACCGGCCTGAAAACGTTGTTGGCCGGTACCGACATCGAGATCGTTGCAGAAGCCGCCGATGGCAAAACTGCCATTGAAATGGCTCAACAGGTTAACCCTGACGTGATCCTGCTTGACATTCGGATGCCTGGTACAGATGGACTTGCTACTCTTGAGAAACTTCGAGCGACCGTTCCGAATAGTTATGTCGTAATGCTTTCGACTTACGACAACCCCACCTATATCGCACGGGCCGTGGCTCTAGGTGCGAGTGATTATGTGCTCAAGGGTTCCTCGCGAGATGCCCTGATCGCAACGATCACCGCCGTTGCCAATGGGGAAGCCCCCTCACGCAGTGGTGAACTTCGCCGGATTGCCGGTGCCATGAAAGTTCGCCAGGTGCTCGACGATGATGACGAAGTACCGTTGACCCAACGCGAGACGCAAGTGCTCCGCCACGTTGCACTCGGGCTGAGCAACAAGGAGATCGGTCGTTCGCTGGAGATCAGCGTCGAAACGGTCAAAGAACACGTACAAAACATCCTTCGCAAGATCGCCGTCAGCGATCGAACCCAGGCTGCCGTTTGGGCCGTTCGTCGCGGTCTGGTCTAAATCTTAGTACGTTTTGGAACTAATGAAAAACGCCGGATTTTACTCCGGCGTTTTTTTATGGTCTCAAATTACTTCTTCGGCCATCCAAGCCGAAATTGGGCCGCGAAGCGTGCCCTATTTTTGGGTCCTCGCCTAAACTACCTCCGGCATGACATACGGCTCGCGATAGGTTCGCGTCAACAAAGCCGAAGCCGTTTCGTTGTCGAGGATCGTTTGCGTGGCCGGATCGATGCAGAGATCCTGACCGCAGCGGTAGGCGATATTGCCGAGGTGGCAGACTGAAGCAACGACGTGCCCATATTCGGGCGGTGACAGCAGATCCTCCACCTTACGACTCCGCACGACATCGTAGAAGTTGGCGGCCAACCGCGAGTGGGCCGTCCCTTTCATCGCTTCATGTTTCGGGCCGGGTTTATTGTTGACGATGGTCGTGAAATCACCTCGCATTCCGAGCTTCATGATGCCCTTCTCGCCACGGAAGGTAATCAGGTCCGATTCGGCTCGCTGTCCGTTTTTACTGATCTGGTCGAGTACGCTTAAGGTGATCCGCGTTCCGTCCGCGTAGCGGTACAGGGCTGTTGCGCTGTTAGGCGTTTCACCCTGATCATTCCAGACGTAGCGGCCACCTTGGCAGGAGACTTTTTCGGGGAATTCGTCCTGACGGCCCAGGCCCTCGACGATCATGTCAATGTAGTGCGGTCCGTTGTTGGCCAGCTCGCCTCCGCCATAGTCCCAGAACCAGTGCCAATTATAGTGGAAGCGGTTCGGATTGAACGGGCGTTTCGGGGCGGGACCGAGCCAGAGGTCATAGTTGACACCGGCCGGGACGGGACCGTTGGGTTTGGTGCCGATACTGTTTCGAGCACGGAAGAAGTTGAACTCGGCTTGATAAACCTCGCCGAGTAGCCCCTCGCGGAGCAGCCGCATGGCCTCGCGTCGGCCCGGGTTGGCCCGTTTGTGGGTGCCTACTTGGACCACGCGATCGTACTTCTTGGCTGCTTCGATCATCTTAGGCCCTTCACTGACACAGTGCGTGGCCGGTTTCTCGACATAGACGTCCTTCTCAGCTTGACAGGCGTGGACTGTTTGCAGGGCATGCCAGTGGTTCGGTGTCGCGACCAGGACACAGTGGATATCTTTATCTTCGAGCAGCTTCCGGTAGTCGTCGTATGTTTTGACCTTATGGTTGCCGGGTACTTTTTTGACTGCCGTGGCAAGCCGCTTTTTATCGACGTCGCAAAGGGCTGCGACCCGAACAGCCTTGTTCCCTTCGGTTTGATATTTGAAGTGGAGCGTGCCTTGGCCACCGACGCCGATGACTGCGAGATTGATACGATCATTCGGCCCGATCTTGCGACCGGCGGCCAGTTGCGTCATGAACCCGACGCCCATCACTCCGGCTCCACTTTGAGCCGTTTTGTTCAGGAATTGACGACGTGTGCATGTAGCTTGGGAAGAATCATTCGGCATTTTTTCTCCAAGGTGGGGTTTTGGGAGGGATAGTTGTTTCTGAGGGTGGACGGAGAAACCGGCTCTATTATATCATCGTGACGCTGACGAACCAAGGGTTTACGAGAGCCCGATTCTGCGCAAAAGCGGGTTTGATATCCTCGAATCCGACACGCTCGTTTACTCAAGAGAGTCTCGCAATGCGAAGACGGAGGAACCACTCGGTCGTCAGCAGCAGGACGAAGAGGATCCAAAAGAGGGTTGGATAATAGAGCCGTAGTTCGAGTTGTTCCGTCTCGGCACGCGCGGAGCGGTCGAGCGAGTCGATCAGGTAGTCGGCGGTCGAGAGGTGGACGTATCGCCCGTCGGACGCTTCGGCGATCGCGCGGAGCATTTTTTCGTCCAGCGCGAGTTGCTCGAACTCGAGACTCGGCCGACCGACCTCGATCGTGACCGGCTCGGCCTCGAGTGTCTGGTCGTCGAGCGAGACCGAGGCACGAATCGTGTGCTTGCCGGACTGCTCTGGTTCGAAGGTGGCCCGATATCGACCTGCCGGTCCCGGGGCAGGGGAGAGCGAGAGCTGTTTGGGATCGTCGGTCGGCTGTTTGATCGTGGCAGTCGGGGACGTTTTCGAGACCCCCTTTCCTTCCTTGTCACGGACGACCGCCGTCAGGGTGACGGTTTCGCCCGGCTGGTAGATCGATTTATCCGTTTCGAGGGTCAGCCCTGCTTCGGCCACCAGAGCCTCGTCCCGCCCGGCCAACCAGCGGATGGTCTGTCCCCAGAACCGCAGATAGGGCGACTCCTGCCCTACCACGTGGGGCCCCTGCTGCCAGTTTCGGGTTGTGTCGCCGGTAAATACAGCCACGCGTCCCTCGTCGACTCGGCCCACGACCAGGACGGGCGGTTTTTTCTCGTCGGCTGGACAAAGAGCCAGTGTCGAGGCTCCCGGCTTTGCTTCCCCGACTCGGGTGCATCCTTCCAGGTTTGGCAGACCCGGTATTTTAGGGCCGCCGGTTGTGGTGGGGAAATAGTTGGTGATGTTTGCAAAAATAGGGTGTCGCACCCCTTCCGGTGTCAGCTCAGGCAGAAATGACTCGGTGATTTGTCCGATGTCGCGAGGACCAAGCTGTACGGGCAAGATCTGTCCCAGCGTGGTTTTTTCGTAGCCGCCCGGGCCGAGGCTGTGATAGCCGCCGAGCATGATTAGGCCTGCCCCTCCTTGCACCCGCTCGACAATCCGCTGCTGTTGCTCGGCCGAGAGATAGCTGCTGTCGAGATCGCCGATGATAAACACGTCAAATGTGTCGAGCGTTGCCTTGTCCGAG
>JASFHG010000459.1:0-3954 GCA_050123355.1 Planctomycetia bacterium | reverse complement strand
GTTCCTCGCCGAGCGGGAGGTACGCACTCCGCGAATCGGCGACCCGAATGTCTGCCTGACTTGCCTCTTTTAGCTCATTTATCAGCCGAGGGGACGTGTACTGGAAGACGACGTAAAGATCTTCGAGTCGGATCTCGCGGATCCCCCAGCCACTTGCGTCGATTCGGATCGCGGCCAACGAGAGCATCTCCTCCAGCGGAGGGGGCGGCGTCCCGAAACGGTCGTTCAGCTCCGCGATAAAGTCCGCCAAGGCCGCATGGTCGGCGATTTGGGCCAGGCGGCGGTAAAGGTCGATCTTCGTACGCTGGTCCGGGACATATTGGCGAGGGATATATGCTTCGACCGGCAGATCGATATCGACGTCGACCGATTTCTTCGGCGGGAGCTTCCTGAGCATCCGGACTGCCCGTTCGAGCAATTCGCAATAAAGTTCATAGCCGACCGACGCGATGTGACCGCTCTGCTCGCTGCCGAGGATGTTGCCTGCCCCACGGATCTCGAGGTCTCGCATCGCGATCGAGAACCCGGCCCCCATCTGGCTATACTCCTCGATGGCCCGAAGCCGCTTGGCGGCGGTCGGCGTCAGTGCCTTATTCTCGTCGACCAACAGATAGCAGTAAGCTCGGTGCTTATAGCGTCCGACCCGGCCGCGAAGTTGGTGCAGGTCGGCCAGGCCGTACCGATCCGCCTCGTCGATAAAAATCGTGTTCGCGTTCGGGATGTCCAGCCCACTCTCGACGATCGTCGTCGAAAGCAGCAGGTCGAACTTGTGATCCACGAAATCGAGCATCACCCGTTCGAGCTCGCGCTCCGGCATCTGGGCATGGCCGATCCGGATCGACGCCTCGGGCACGATCTGTTGGAGCTTTTGCTGGACGATTTTGATGTCGCGGACCCGGTTATGGACAAAATAAATCTGGCCGCCGCGGTTCAACTCACGAAGGATCGCATGCCGGATCGTATCACCGTGGAATCGAGTGACTCGCGTCTCGACGGCAAGCCGTTCCTCGGGTGGGGTCTGTAAGTTGGAAATATCTCGCAGTCCGAGGATCGACATGTGGAGCGTGCGGGGGATCGGCGTGGCGGTCATCGTCAAGACATCGACGATCTGACGGAGCGTTTTGAGCCGCTCTTTGATCTCGACACCGAACCGCTGCTCCTCGTCGATCACGACCAAGCCGAGGTTTTTGAATTGGACGTCGAGACTGGCCAACCGGTGCGTGCCGACAACGATATCAACCTCGCCCGCCGCGATCCGCTCGATCGTCTGGGACTGTTGCTTCTGCGAAACGAAACGGGAAAGGACAGCGATCTCGAACGGGAACGCGGCCATCCGCTGCGACAGGGTCCGGTGATGCTGCTCGGCCAGGACGGTCGTCGGAACGAGGATCGCGACCTGGTAGCCGGCGTCGACCGCCTTGAACGCAGCCCGCATCGCAACCTCGGTCTTGCCATACCCAACGTCACCACAGAGAAGCCGATCCATCGGCCGACCCTGGCCCATGTCACCTTTGATCGCATCGATCGCCACGAACTGGTCGGGCGTTTCGCGATACGGGAACGACGCGTCGAACTCCGTCTGCCAGTGAGAATCGTCGGGGAACGTGATACCGGGCCGCAAGTCGCGGACCGCCTGCAGCTCGAGCATATCGGCCGCCATGTCGAAGACCGCCTCTTGCACGGCATCTTTTTTCTTACCCCAACTCGTCCCACCAAGCTTCGCGAGCCGGACACGACGCCCCTTCGTCCCGCCGACATATTTCTGGACCAGCCCGATCTTCGTACTCGGGACGTAGAGCTTCGAGCCGCCGTCGAACCCCAGGACCAGGTGCTCCTCGATCTGGTTCTCTTTCTCCAACAGCGTCATGCCGAGATAGCGGCCGATGCCGTGCGCGACGTGAACGACCAAGTCCCCTTCACGCAGGTCGAGAAACGTATCGATCGCGCGACCCAGTCGACGCTGGGCCGGTCGTCGCAAGTCGGTCCGGTGGAAGAGTTGGTTGCTGCCGATCAAGGCGATCGACTCCGAAACCAGCCGGAACCCGGCCGAAAGCGTACCAATCGGGAAATGGAGCCGGCCACTCTTGGCCAATTTCGTCTCGGCAAAGACCTCGGCCAGCCGCTCGACCTCGGCCTCGGTCGGACAGACGACCAAAACGGCCTCATCGGTCGCCGTCGCGTCAAGCTCCTCGCGCACCCGCTCGACACTGCCGCTGAACCGCTCGACCGACTCGATCTGGAGCCGACAGGTCGCCTCGAATGACGCGGCCGCGACCGACGAGGCCGTGACCGACGGGAACTCGAGCACCTTTCGCATCACGGTCGAGACATGGTGCATCTCGCCCGGCTCGTCAAGTCGCCGCAGGTAATTTCGCCCCTCGTCCTCCAACTCGGTCGGCTCGATCAGCAAAAACCAGGTCGTGTCCGGCAAGTGCTCGGCAAGCTGGGCCCGATACCGACCGTTCGGGTCGAGCATCGTCACGCTCACCTTTTGCAAATCGGCCAGGCTACGTTGCGTCGCGACCTCGAATCGGCGGATCGACTCGACCTCGTCGCCGAACAGCTCGATCCGGACCGGGTCGTACCAGTCGGGCGCGAAGATATCGATGATCCCGCCACGGACCGACACCTCGCCGGGCAGCTCAACGGCCGTCGTGTTGTGAAACCCTCGCTCGACCAGCCAGCGGACGAACTCCTCGGCATCGATCGACTCGCCGACCGCGATCGAACGGGTTTGCCCGCCGAGCGCCTCGCGGCTCGGGACCGGCTGCATCAGGCTCTGGATGCTCGTGACGATCAATTTCGGAGGGTCGTCCGTGTCGAGCAGCTTCAGCATCCGCACCCGATCGCCGAAGACCTCGTCGTGGATCACCCGTTCGTCGAGCAGGGTCTCCCAGGCGGGAAACGCCTCGGGCGTGTCGTGGGAAAAGAGATGCAGGTCGTCCAACAGATTGTCGACCGCCTCGAGATGGGGCGTGACCAGAACGAGCGGGCCGGGCGCGCTTTCGGCCAGCGTCGCCGCGACGAGCGCGCAGCTCGAGCCCCAGACTCCGTCGAGCGTGGCGGCATGTCCTGCGAACAGTTGAGCCACAATTTCCGCGAAGCCTTCTTGCCGCCGAAGCTTTTCGGTAAGCCCCGACAACACCTCATTCGGCTCAGGCTTGTGCATAGAGGAATTGTAGGATAATTTTCCCCATTTAGAAAGCCCTAAAGTACCGATTGGCTTTTTTAATGAGAAACCGCTCGTTCGCCGCGTTGGAATACATCCAACTACACCAGAACGGCTTCACCGAGACGGGCGCCAACTCGTTGAACTTGAACATCGGCGGTATCAACACCAATTCGTTCCGCGGCCTGCTCGGCTCGCGAATCGTCGGCGACTTCCAACTACGTGGCGGGCGACTCCTCTCGCTCGAAGCCCGCTCGCTTTGGCGGCACGAGTTCCTCGACGAAGCCCGGGTGCTTGACGCAAACTTCGCCGGTCAGCCGGGCGGCCCGTTTGTCGTCGACGGCATCAACGTCGACCGCGACACGGCCATCCTCGGCACCGGTCTTTCGTTCCGCCTCTCCCGCAGCACCAGCTTCTACACCAACTACGACCTCCTGATCAGCCAACGCCAAACCGCCCACGCCGCCTCCGGTGGCCTGATGTTCGCCTGGTAGAAAAGTCTGAAAAATCGCCCCTGAACGAACGGACGCTAGCTCCCGGTTCTACAAAAAGCAAAAGCCCAAAATGTTCCCTTTTCGTTCGACTCTACTGTCCCTGCTACACTATACCCCTGGCAATAAAAACTACCGATTATACCGGTTATACGGTCCTTATGGAAAATATTACCCCACTTTTCCCTTAAACCAATAAGTCGGCTCTATTTAAGAAGGCGAAAATAAAAAGGTAGGAAGCTTTTTACCTTTCTTTCAAAATAGGTGCGGGAGATCAAATTACCAAAAACCAGA
>JASFHG010000458.1:0-3958 GCA_050123355.1 Planctomycetia bacterium | reverse complement strand
AGCATGTTGATCGCGCCGAGGACCGAGGTCTTGATCGTCTTGATCGCGTTGTATTGATAGTGGCCCGGGGCGGCAGGGCAGGCCAAGTTATAAATCTCGTCCACTTCCAGGAAGATGGGGATCGTCACGTCGTGGCGGACCAGTTCGAAGTTGGGCCGTTCGAGGAGGTGCGAGATGTTCGACTTCTGGCTCGTGAAGAAGTTGTCGAGACAGATGACGTCGTGCCCCTGCCGGACCAGCCGGTCACACAGATGCGAACCGATAAACCCGGCACCACCACTTACGAGAATTCTTTTAATCAGGCCCATGGTTCTTTACTCAGTTTTTTCAACGCTTGTCAGGAATCTCGTTTTCCGCATATTCCCTTACAACACCAGCAAAGGAGAAGGGAAATCAAGTATGCAGTTCCGGCGATTAATATAATCATCGGGCCGTTGACCAACTCGAATTGATAGGCAGTGTACAATCCACTGCTAATAAACAGCATCGAGAGAACGGTTGCAACGATCATAATCTGCCAGACCTTGCCGACGAACCGCCCGGCGATGGCTGCGGGGATGGTCAACAGGGCGATAACCATCACAATCCCGACCAGCCGAACCAGCAGCACGACCGACAGGGCTGTCATGATAAGCAGCAGCATGAAGTACCAGCCGGTTCGGAGTCCTCGCAGGCGGGCAAACTCTTCGTCAAACGCGACCGCCAAAATCCGCTCATGGAACAACAGCGTTAAGATGACCACCACGATATCGAGAATCAACACGGCCCAAATGTCCGTTTGATCGACAAAGAGGATGTTGCCGAAGAGGTACGTCATCGGATCGGTGTAGTTCGGTACGAGATAAAAGAAGATCAATCCGATCGACATGCCCATCGCCCAGATGACACTGATCGCGGTGTCCTCTCGCTCTTTGGCGTAGAGACTGATCAGGCCGAGCAACACGGCCGCCAAGATCGCGGCGAGAAGCGCCCCGAGCATTGGATGGCACCACTTCCACCCGAGCACTTCTTGTGCATAGACGGCGACCCCGATTCCTCCGAGGACACTGTGGGCGATCGCGCCGGCCAGATAGGAAATCCGACGCGTAACGACATACGTTCCCACCAC
The DNA here is from genome assembly GCA_050123355.1 of Planctomycetia bacterium. Taxonomy (GTDB): domain Bacteria; phylum Planctomycetota; class Planctomycetia; order Pirellulales; family Thermoguttaceae; genus JASFHG01. Next base: position 2,850 of record JASFHG010000458.1, on the reverse strand, counting down.
GCCAAACGATACGCATGCCAACAGGCCTGCGATCAGGGCATACCTCAGGAACGGGATATCTACATCTCTCAGCGCATCCCAAAACTCAACCATCGACAGCTCCCCCGGTTATGGATTCAATCACCGATCGGCGATCCTTGCTTTTTATTATACGAGCTGTCCTTCGATTTCCCAAACCCCCCCTAAAAATATTGGAAAAGGCTGTGATTTTAGATGTTTGGGGCATCAAAAAAGCGGGAAAAACGGCCATGAAAAGTGACGAACGAGAATCGTCAGTTCATCTTTTGTGATAAGCCATTCCTGTCTTTCGGAAAAATCACGTTACCGGCAATAAATGCCCCATCTTGCGATAATGTCGCAATGTACCAAAAGAAGGAGTCATTGGTATGGTTGATAAAATCAAACGAAACCAAAAATCTCCGTGTAGTTCATCATGAAATGACAATGACACGCTACGGGGCTAACAAGTACAATCGAAAATTTTTGTGGTTTTGGGATGGATTCTAATAAAATAAAAACGCAACGCTTGCTTTTCTTCTTTAACCGTTTTGCGATGCTTGCAAGGCGTGTTCGAAGTCGGCGAGAATGTCGGTCGAATCTTCCAGGCCGACACTCACGCGAATGTAGTCTTCGGTGATGCCCGCCTTTTGAAGCTCGTCCTCCGAGAGTTGGCGATGAGTGGTCGAGGCCGGATGAATGACCAGGGTCTTCGCGTCACCCAGGTTGGCCAGATGGGAAGCGAGTTGGACCGATTCGATGAACCGCTTCCCGGCCGCGCGACCTCCTTTGATCCCGAAACCGAGGATCGCACCAAAGTAACCCTCGAAATACTTTTGGGCCAGTTGATGGCCTGGATGGCTTGAAAGGCCGGGGTAATTCACCCAAGTGACCGCCTCGTGTTTTTCCAAGAATTGGGCCAAAGCCAGGGCGTTTTCACAATGTCGCGGCATGCGGAGCGCCAGCGTTTCGAGCCCCTGGAGGAACTGGAACGCGTTAAACGGGCTCATCACCCCGCCCAAATCGCGGAGCCAATGGGTCCGGCAAGAGGCAATATAACACGCATCGCCGAAATGCTCGTGGAGTTTGATCCCGTGATAGAACGGGTCGGGTTCGGTGAACTGGGGGAAGCGGCCCGAGGCAGCCCAGTCGAACTGACCGCTGTCGACAACGATCCCGCCGATGCTCGTGCCGTGGCCGCCGATGAATTTCGTCGTGCTGTACATGCTGATGTCGATGCCATGCTCGAATGGCCGGAACACGACCGGCGTCAGGACCGTGTTGTCGCACACGACCGGCACACCCTCGGCGTGCGCGATGTCGGCAATGGACCGATAGTCGAGTACGTCGTTCTTCGGGTTCGCGAGTGCTTCGATAAAGACCGCTTTGGTCTCGGGCCGGATCGCTTGGGCAATATTCTGTGGATTGGTTACATCGACAAACGTTACCTTGACGCCGAGACGTTTAAACGTTTGGCCAAACAGGGTCAAGGTCCCTCCATACAGTGCGTTGGCCGCAACGACGTGCGACCCGGCATGAGCCAGGTTCAAGATCGACACGGTCGCCGCTTGTTGGCCGCTGGAGAAAGCGACCGCTCCGACTCCACCTTCGAGCGATGCCATGCGTTGTTCGAAAACGTCGGTCGTCGGGTTGCCGATGCGGGTATAGATCCACCCCAATTCTTTCAGATCGAACAGATCGGCCGCATGGTCGCTGCTTGCGAAGTGATAGCTTGCGCTCTGATAGATCGGAACGGCACAGGCACCGGTCGTCGGATCGATTTCATAGCCGGCGTGCAAAGCGCGAGTACTCAAGCCGGGTTTTTCGAGCGGGGATTTTTTGGTGGTCATGGTTCTTGCCTATCCATTATTTATCTATCGTGTTCTCTTATGGTTTAGCCGTCGGACATCGTCCGACGTGTTTTAAAGCTGTAGAAACGTGCCGAACGATGTTCGGCGGCTAAACTTACGGTGAAATACTAAATTATGACAAAGTGTTGATTCTCCATATTACCAATTTGACCCGAAACGGGCCAGCCAAGTTCACTTAGCCCGCCAGAGGGGGATTGGTTGACGGAATCGGAGGTGCTTTTATAATCAAAATTGAAGTTTTTATTCCTTCATAAGCCTTGGCTTTAGGTTTGTTGGGGGGATGTCGAGATTGGCTTTATAAGCTTTTTGTGATTTAATGGAAATGGTAAGTAATAGAACCGTTTTCTATACGAACAAATAAATTGAAAAACCTTGGCTTTATGGGTAGGCGACCGATAAAGGTTGCCGGCCCGTGGGTGTGGCAGCATCTGGCCAAAAAACCTTAATGCCTTTGGAAAGGAAGACCCATGGCGAACGTAGCAGAATTCAACGACGCAAATTTCCAAACAGAAGTACTTCAATCCGACGTTCCGGTCGTCGTCGATTTTTGGGCACCCTGGTGTGGGCCGTGCCGGATGCTCGGTCCGGTGATCGAGGAGTTGGCTGCGGATAACGGCGCGGCGATCAAGGTCGGCAAGTTGAACGTCGACGATAGCCCCAGCATCGCGGCTGGCTACCAGATCAGCAACATCCCGACCGTTTTGATTCTCAAGGGTGGCGAAGTGGTCGACCGGTTCACCGGCATCCAACCCAAGGATCGTTTCCAAATCGCGATTGACGAAGCGCTCGAATAAATTTCTTTTTGGAAAGCAAGTTCACGCTTTATTGAAAAATGGTTCCCGTTCGTCGGCTCGAAAAGGCCTATTTTGCCGAAATAAGAGTTGACGGGCGGGTTGGAGCATAAACTCTTTTCCCGGCGAGCATAAAGATCATGATCTCTACAAAACGATTCACGTTTCTTTTTCTGTCGCTTTCCCTGTTT
>JASFHG010000457.1:0-3959 GCA_050123355.1 Planctomycetia bacterium | reverse complement strand
CGCAATCTTGTCCCACTCTGCTCTTGACGAGAATCCGACCGCGACGTATCTTGTAAATGTGAACTTTAACTTCAAATTTACAAGGAACTGGTGCGGTGACTGTCCCAAGAACGCTCCAAACAAAATTAGCCGAACTGGCAAAGCAGTATCCGGTGGTCACGATTACCGGCCCTCGTCAAGCCGGCAAGACGACGCTTTGTAAGATGGTTTTTCCCGACATGCCGTATGTCTCGTTGGAAAATCCAGACTATCGGTCCATTGCCGCAGACGACCCTCGTGCTTTTTTTGAACGTTGGCCAACTGCGATCATTGATGAAATCCAGCGAGTTCCAAGTCTGATGAGCTACATTCAGGGGATTGTCGATGAATCGCAATCTGAAGGACAGTTTATTTTGACTGGAAGTGCTCAGCTCGAGTTGATGGAATCCGTAACCCAATCCTTGGCTGGGCGAACTGCGTTGCTAAAGCTTTTTCCTTTTTCCTATCAGGAATGCCATACCTCGGAACAGTTTAAAGTTGACGACCTCAGCTTGGATGAATTGCTTTACAAAGGTATGTTCCCTCGTATCCACGACAAAAATCTCAATCCGACCGATGCATACGCTTTTTACACGGAAACTTATATTGAGCGAGACGTTCGGTTGATTTTAAATCTCAAGGATCGGTCACAATTTGATACTTTTTTGCGGCTTTGTGCCGGTAGAAGCGGCCAAGTATTGAACATGACGGGCCTGGCCAGCGATGTGGGCGTTTCGGTCAATACCATCAAATCGTGGCTCAGTGTTCTCGAAACAGGTTTTGTGATTTCCTTTCTCCAGCCTCATCAAGCGAATTACCGAAAGCGTCTTATAAAATCGCCCAAGTTATATATGGTCGATTCTGGGCTGATGTGCTATTTGCTTGGAATCACTGATGCCTCACAACTTGCTACGCACCCATTGCGTGGAGCGATCTTCGAAACCTTTGTTCTCAGCGAACTTCAAAAACAAGCTTGCAATCAAGGTCGCCGACCACGTCTTTTCTATTTCCGAAGCAGTGATGGGCACGAAGTTGATGTTTTGATAGATAAGGGTATAACCGTCAAGCCGCTGGAAATCAAGTCTTCAGCCACTATCCGTGACAGTTTAGCCGATGAACTGAAACAATACCAAAAACTCAACGATCAGTCAGAACATGGCATTTTAGTCTACGGCGGTGATACCGATTGGCCACGCACAGAATTCGACGCCCTCAGTTTCCGTTCACTTCACACGCTGGCCGCGGATTTTATCTAGAGGGTATTTTCAAAACCTACAAAGCATTTGAAAAAAACTTTCTTCCTTAAAGTAAATCGACTCGCCTTTTCTCGTGTACTGCTCACAATTTTGCTATCATGGAAAGTTTCTGCTACTCCAGAAGAGGCAGCCATGATAGAGTTTGAGCCGTATCTTGATGATTCGAAGCCGCCGGAGATTCCGCTGCCGGAGGGGTGGACGGAGGTGGTGAAGGCGGCCTTGTTGCATGTGATCGCGGTGGCGAGGCTGGCGATCTTGTCGGCGAGGTACTGGCCGGGCGGCGGGGAGTGTAGCGAGCTGCGGCTTCGGGCGGAGAATGATCGGCTGCGGAGTGAGGTGGAGCTGCTCAAGCAGGAGCTTGCCATCAAAGATTCGCGGTTTGCGATGATCGATCCGCGACGGCGACCGTTATACACGCCGAGGCAACGACTGGCGATTTTGGTTTTGAAATCGGCTCGCGGGTGGAACACGGCACAGGTCGCCAAGCGGTTTTACGTAACCGCCCAAACCATCCGCAACTGGATGCGGTTCGGGACATCGCTCGTCGAACTACCTCAAAAGGTAACACGCTATCCCGACTACTTGCGATTTATCATCCAGCAACTCAAAAGCTGGTGCCCGATCCTTGGCAAACACAAGATCGCCGATATTCTCGCTCGTGCAGGTCTTCATATTTCGGCCAGCACGATCCGGCGAATCGTTAACGAGCCGCCAGCCGATCCCGAGGCGTGGGATTTTCCGGACGAACCTGATGACAGCTTCGATGAAGAAACTCCTAACAAGCCATGCGAAGTGATTGCCAAATATCCAAACCATGTCTGGTCGATCGATCTTACGCTTGTGCCCACAGAACAAGGTTTTTGGACACCGTGGCCACCGAACTCAATGCCGCAACAACATCCGTATTGCTGGCAAGTCCTGAACGTCGTCGATCATTTTTCACGGCGTCTGGTTGGTTATCACATCTTCCAAGGCAACCATCTGTCAAACAAGTCATTGCGGCGATGGACAAGATCATAACTACCGAAGACGCCCAACCAAAACATATCGTCTCGGATCGTGGCATGCAGTTCGATAGTCGAGCGTTCCGTGCCTGGTGCCAATCTCGTGACATCAAACCTCGCTACGGCGCCGTAGGCAAGCATGGTTCCATCGCGGTTACCGAACGTTATCACCGCACGATGAAGTCAGAGTTTACCCGACGAATTCTCGTGCCAACTTCTTACGAAGACTTCGACCGCGAAATGAACCTCTGGCGAACTTGGTTTAATGGAATGCGCCCGCATACCCGCCACGCAGGCCGAACGCCCGATGAAGTCTACTTCAACCATCGAGCGGCCAACACGCTCCCACGTCTCGAACCACGTCCGAAAGTCACCCACCGCACCCCGTGCGCCAAGCCTCGCGTCACATATGCCGGTCGACCAGGAACAAGAGCTCACATCGAACTCACGTTCCTCGAAGGACGACGTCATCTTCCGATCATCAAGATGACTCGCGTTTGAGCTGTTTTGTTATTTGGTTTTCAAAGATCAATTGCGCTGTTCGTATGCGCGAATGACGAATTATGCCAACCATGGCTATCTCTATCATCCCGTCATCGCCATTCTGAACGAATTATTGTTTTGGTTTTACTTGGAATTATCCTCGTTTTCTTGCTGCAAAAGCGGTTGGACCACTTCAAGGGTTTGAACCTCCGCCCTTTTTGTTGGCACACAGGCAACTTATTGTAATGGCATTTCTTGTCTCAGTTTCCAGAGATATGCCCTTTTTAAGCTACCGGTTGTGTGCATCGCAAAAATATTCCAACTATCTGGATCATGTAGCCATGCTCGCTCACCAGCAGAATCAGGCAAAGCCCAAAAGCCTGTTATTCCAAGGGTAATGTCGTTGACGAGCAAACGTTGTAATTCCCAATCTTGTGCAAGATTTAATATTTCGCCAGAGACGACGTAAGATTTAATTTTTGAATCATAAACAACGTGGCCTTGAAGAGTTTTTTCATGTAAACCAGCAGCATTAAAGGTAACCGCCCTAAACCCGGTAACTCTGGAAGCTGCAGCGGCTAATCCACCTCCAAGGGAGTGCCCAGTGAAGACAATGGTTTTTCCTTTGAATGCTATTTTCAATTCTTTCGCAAGCTTGATCGCTAGTTCATATTGACGGTCACCCCAGCCACCTGCCTGTTTGATGTCCGTCTTAACATCCTTCCAAAGTTCAGCAAATCCAAAAGCTGCATCCGTACCTCGAAAAGCACAGATGATTTGGCCCGAGAGAAGATCTCGGAAGAGCCACGCCTGATAACCTGATTCTGAGTCATTCAAGATCAGATCGATATTATGTTTTTCGCGGAGGCTTTTCAGCTCATCTGCATCGATATGTTGCAAGCCATACATGCCGATATTTCCTGCTCCTCCGTATGCGTTTTCTGAGGCAAGGAGATATCGCAGGTCTTGACTTTGTTGAGCGTAAAGGAAAGCCTGGGCATTTTCGGAAAGTTCCTTGCCTAGTGCTGCAAATGCTTTTTCACGCTCAGTCCGTTCATCTTGCGATCGGAGTAATTGACTAGCTCGTTCGCTTTGGAGTGCTTTGTCTGCCGCATTCCAAGCTTCATTAAACTTGGTGTCGGCATTTTGCCATTCTTGGTAAGCTTGTTCTTGCGCTGTCTCTACTGCGGTTAGAGCT
>JASFHG010000456.1:0-3960 GCA_050123355.1 Planctomycetia bacterium | reverse complement strand
CCCTTACCAATCAACGGTTTTTAGCGCGGGGACAAAGCGGCGGATGAATCCGCTACCGCTAACAACGCTAACTACCCCTTCATCAAGGGGTGTGACGTAAAGGACGCCAAGGACGCATTTTACGCGAAAATCGTCACGCTGGGAACGGGCAGGGGAGCGGTTTTCTCCTTTTGATCGGCTCAAGGCGGTAAATGCTTTGATCTTGGTTATTTCCGGGTTTTGCGGTATACTCGATATTTGCGTGAGTCTTATATCTTTATAACGTTCCACAGCTATACCCCATGTCCTATCGTTCCATAAAACGTGTCCTTGGCGAGACGAACCTCGAGCGGAAGTGCCTTGTGCTGTTCGCGGCATGTCTGCTGGTGTTGATTACGGGCAGTTTCTGGTGGTACGGGAGCCAGACGGAGGAGCTGGTCTCGAAGCAGAACCCGATCATGGGCCGCCTGCTCGCGCGGCAGGGGTTTATCGAGAAGCATGGCGTCGGCCTGGTGATCGAGCCGTCCAAGCAGCCCGATCCTCCGCTGAGCACGACGGAATGGCAACCGCCTAACGAAAATTCGTTCGACGACGACTGGCGACAGCGACTCGCGCAGGTCTACGAGAGTATCAACGAAGATCAATACGATTGGCGGATCATCTTGCCCAATCGGCCCGACATGCCGGCCGAATACAGCGAGAAATATGGCCCCGAAAGCGACCGAGAGCGAGAGTTGGTCGAGGCCTACGACGAAGTGATCCTCCCGCCCGAAGAGATCGGCAATGCCGAAGGACAAGGCTGGCTCTCGGAGGATGGGCAATATTATTTCTACTATCAACCGTTCTATGCCAAACAATCCTGCTTCGGCGTCACGTCATGCCACAAACAGCCACTCAAGTCGGCCAACATGACACTCACGCCCGTCTTCGGAAAGTCGTCGGCCCAACAGGAAGGGGAGCTGCTCGGCGTGGCTCGGGTGGCGATCCCGGCGAAGGCAACCAACAAGGCGATGGCTACGAATCGGGCCTTTTTGATCACCGCGGCGATCCTGACGGTCGTCATGGCGATGTTCGCGTCCTATATCATCGTCCGCTACGTAATCGTCAAGCCGTTGAAACACCTGCGTGATGTCAGCGACGCGATCAGCCACGGCAACACGTCGCTCCGTGCCGACATCCATACCGGCGACGAGTTCGAGAGCCTGGCCGTCGCGTTCAACCGGATGCTCCGCCACCTGATCACGGCCCAGGAAGAGCTGCGGCATGTGAACATCGACCTCGACTCGAAGGTGGACGAGCTCGCGCGGGCGAACCTCCAACTGTACGAGTTGAACCGGATCAAGAGCGACTTCCTCGCCACGATGAGCCACGAGTTGCGGACCCCGCTGAACAGCATCCTCGGGTTCAGCGACGTGCTCGGCGCGATCGACTCGTTGGACGACCAGCAGCGCCGCTACGTAACCAACATCCAGAAATCCGGCCAGATGCTTTTGGAGATGATCAACAATATCCTCGACCTGGCGAAGCTCGAGAGTGGACGGGCACAGATCAAGTTGAGCGACTTCGCGATCGAACAGGTCATCTCGGCCCAATGCGACATGGCCCGACCGTTGACCGAGCGGAAAAATATCGACCTGGTCATCGACGTCCAGCCGAACCTGCCGCCGATCCACCAGGACGCCGGCCGCGTGCAACAGATCCTCAACAACCTGCTGTCCAACGCGATCAAGTTTACGCCCGAAGGGGGCAAGATCACCGTGACCGCCGGTCGCGACGAGGCGAGCGAGCTGGTTCTGCGCGTCAGCGATACGGGCGTGGGCATCGCCGAGGACGATATCGAAGCGATCTTCCAAAAGTTCCGGCAAGGGGGCAACTCGTTGGACAACGACGCGATCACCCGCGAGTACTCCGGCACCGGGCTGGGGCTGTCGATCGTCAAGGAGCTCTGCAAGCTGCTCGGTGGCGAGATCACGGCCGAAAGTCGGCTCGGCAAGGGGAGCACGTTCACCGTCCGATTGCCCTGGAGCGTCGAGGAGCAACCCCGCCTGGACTCGCCGATCAAAGACGAATTCAAGCAGTTCGCCCAACTCCGAAACGACTACAAAAGCGAAAAAAACGAGCTCCAGGCACAGTAGGGGTATGCTCTTCGAAAAGTTTCATCGTACTCCTTAGCCGTCGAGCTTGCTCGTCGCTTGTACTTCTAACACCGTAATATCCCTGTCACCCAAAACATGCCCTACACCAGCTTAGCCGATTTTCTTGAACGGCTCGAACCGCAAGAACCGATCCTTCGCACGGATCAACCGGTCGATCCGATGGCTCCGCTCGGCACCGAGGAGGGCGACTCGCGAGCGGTGCTGCTCGGCACGATCCGAGGGCGGCGGTTCCCGATGGTCGGCCGGCTGATGTGTAGCCCGACGCGGATACGACACGCGATCGGCGTGGCTGATTGGGAGGAGGCGGCGCGGCGGGTGGAGAAATTTCTCGCGACCGTCGACCGGTCGGACGCAGATCGGGTGGTAAAACAGGCACCGGCCCAGCAGGTCGTCCGGCTGGCAAGCGATCTTGACGAATCGATCTTCCCCAGCTTGTGCCTGAGTGGCGATGCGACCGACCAACAGATCACGGCCGCGACGCTTTTCACGCTCGACCCCGACTCGGGCCGGCGTGTCGGGACGGTGATCCCTTGGACCGTCGCCAGCGCGACTCGACTCGTGCCGTGCCGGACGACGTGCGATCCGCTCGGCCCGCTCCGCGTCCGCTATGCCGAGCTGGGCCGCCCGATGCCGGTCGCGATCTGTGCCGGGGGCGATCCGGCCGTCCGACTCGCGGCCGAAGCTCCCAGCCCATGCCCGGTTGATCCGTGTCGACTGGGTGCCGCGTTGCGTGGCCAGGCGATCGAGGTGGTCGCGTGTCGCACGCTCGAAAAACTGACCGTCCCGGCCGACTCCGATATGATCATCGAGGGTTTTTTGGTTGGTGCTCCCGCACCCCCGTGCAATCAACCTCTTCCCACAACACCCAACGAAAACATAAGACAAGATTGCTTAAGTGCCGAGGCCCTCGACGTTCAAGCGGTCACGCATCGGATCAACCCGGTGCTGCCGTTCGCCGTGCCGAGTGAGTCGGCCATCGTCCGACGAACGCTCCTGGCGGCGATGCTCCCGTGGTGGCGGGCCGAGCTACCGGGGCTGGCGGATCTGGTCTTGCCGGCGTGGGGAGACGACGCGGTCCTGGTCGGATCGGTCGAAAAAGCGTATGCTATTGATCCCGATGTATTTAATGATCGTTGTGCGATCGCAAACGCGGCTGTTCCAGCCGGGTTTGCTGGATTTCCGGCCGCAGAGCGGTCCATTAACAATGCAGACCTCGACAATAAGAGCGAAACGCTCGCCGCGGCTCTGGCCGATCACCCGGTCTGGAGCGATCTGCGGCTCGTCGTCCTGTTGGACGAGACGGTCGACCTCGCGTCCGAGTCGGCGGTCCTGGCGGCGATGGCCCGGCATGCGGATTTCGGAAAAAAGACGCTGGTGGGTGTTGAGACAAAAAACCCGAAATAGGGCACGCTTCGCGGCCCAATTTCGGCTTGGACATAAAATAGAAATGCAAACAAAGTATCATCAAGCCGAAATTGAGCGAAACTCTATTTCGGGTAACCAAACTGAACACTGAAAACTACACGTTGGCTGTTGACAAATCGACCGATCGGGTACGCCGGATGTTTGGCGAGATCGCCGATCACTATGACTTTCTGAACCACTTCCTCTCGCTGAGCATCGACCGCTGGTGGCGACGGCGGACGGTCCGTACGGTCCGGCCGAAGGGAGACGATCCGATCTTGGACGTTTGTACCGGGACTGGCGACCTTGTGCTGGCCTACGATCGGGCGGCACGGGGTAAAAATTGCATCGTCGGGCTCGATTTCTGTCACCGGATGCTCCAAATCGGGCAAAAGAAGGTCGAGCGTCGCAAGGCGGGTGA
>JASFHG010000455.1:0-3972 GCA_050123355.1 Planctomycetia bacterium | reverse complement strand
AAAGGAGGTAGAGTTTGCTTACCAGAAGGAAGTGGGTATGCACCTTCTTTGATGGTTTCTGAAGATACCATTAGATATCCTGTGCGTTTGAATGACATTCCTGATGATGTTCGGTTTGGAAAAGAATTCAAAACGAAACTTGAGTTGAGTTATTCTAGCACATATAAATACCCCGATTTGTCCTCAGGTATGGAATTTACTTTATGGGAAGGCCATAAAAAAGTTGCTATTGGATACGTTGTAAATGAGGGGCAGGGGTAAGAAAACAGGCTACCAGGGGCTGCGCCCCTGGCTAAAATATTGCGCCCCTTGCGGGGCTGACTCGCCCCCAGAATCCTAAAGGCTGCCTATTTCTCAAAGAGCAGTCATTATCTCTCCTTTGTATCTAAACGAAGGGCCTTGCGGAACTGCAAAAAAGACGGTAATTCTTGCAAAAATAGTAATGGATCTTCCTTTTGGCTCGGATGGGTCTATTGTTGATCTTTACGCATCAGATGGTGTTTGTGGCATGGAAGTCCGGCTTTTAGGTATTGACTGTGAATCGATATTCGGCGAGAATGGAGGGATCAACAGCAAACCGCCACGCACACATAATTGGCTCAGAAGACCAGGCATGATAAGAGGGTAGCCGTATGGGGCCATTTGGCAACTTCTTGGTTACGCGACCTATCATTTTGCGTCAGAGGACCGGGGCTATATGGTGCGTATGGCGCATCTCTGCCCTGCGGAACCAGTCCGTTTTTTCTGGCATGCTCATCTTCTGATCACACCGGCTATTGATCATCAGCAAATAGATGTCATGGTGGCTTTCCTTTTAACCCACCAAACCGGCCTCTTGTCGGTCGGCTTCGTGACATTCTTTGTCTGACGGTCAATAACGGCACGGAGTTCAAGGGTATTACATGCGGATCTGAACGTTAAGGAACTGGGTGGTAACGAATTACCTTAGCTGAAGATCGAACATTATGGAACAGGAGAGAAACCAATATGTATCGGTCGCTATTTATGAAATGTAACGGATTACGGAAACCGCCGGTTCTGCGGCATCGGTCGCTTGTCTGCGAGCCGCTCGAAGAACGAACCCTGCTGAGCGTGGGGACCGAGCTGCAATTGCTTCCCATTACCTCTGTATCGGGCATCGAAACGATCTGGTTCCAGGAAGCAACGGCGGCCGCCCGGGAAAATTTCCATAACGGCGTTTCCTCGCTGGAGCTGATTGATAACGACGCGTCAGGCATATCCGGCCATCTGACGGTGCCCGGCCTTGACTACGAGACGATCCCAACCGAGATCTCCGACTTCACCCGGCTGGATATTCCCGGCTGGAGCACGACTTATGAAGTCGGCCAGCCCGAGCTGCCCGTGTTTCGCACGACGCTGACCATTCCCGCCGGCGTCGACGTGGTAACCGACGTCACGCCGCTCGAATCGATAAGCCTTACCACGGCGGACCCGGTTTACCCGACCCAGCCGGACACCCCTGACATGGTCGGGTGGGAGGATACCGAGGAGGCTTCGATCTTCTGGTACGACACCGACTACTATAGCGGAGTCGGGGATTCCTCGGCGTCGGACTTGTACTGGATCAGCGATACGATAACCGCCGGGGATAATCACAGCATCGCCATCGAGTTCTACCCGTTCCAATATGACGCGGCCACCGGCGAGGTTTCGGTCGTGACGGGCTTCGACTTCAATATCGAGTTTGTGGAATCCCCCGAGATCGAGATGGTCACGGTGGCCGATACCGATTTTGTTTCGGCCGCGGGCGATGCCGACTACCTCATCATCACGGCCGACGCCTACTATGACGAGATTCTTCCGCTGGCCGAGTGGAAAGAGATCAAGGGCTACAACACGTACGTGGCCACGATGTCCGAGGTCGGAACGACCGAGCAAGACGTGTACAACTATATCAAGGCCGCCTACGACGCCGATAGCGACCGGCCCGATTTCGTCCTGCTCGTCGGCGATCATGAAGATGTTCCGGCGTGCGAAATCGTTGGCCATCCGTACTACGACTCCTCTTATCTCTGGTATACCGATTACGACTACATGCTGCTGGAAGGCTCGGACAACGTGGCCGATCTGGCCCTCGGGCGGCTCTCGGGCGATACCGAGACGCAGATTACCACGATGGTCAACAAGATTCTGACCTACGAATGCACGCCGGACGCCACCGACCGATACAGCGAGATCCTGTTGGCAGGCCAGTTCCAGGACAACAACGACGGAGTCTCTGACAACGTGGCCGACCGCTTCTTCATGGAGGACCTGCACCGTATCGCCGACTTCCTCGGCGGTGATTACGATTTCTGGGACGATCCCGACCCGTACGACAAGGGCTTTACCGTTCACACCAAGCGAGTGTGGGATTCTTCAACCAGCAACACGTTGTACTACCGTGCCAGCAGCTATCCCGGACGTATTACTCCTCCCAGTCCGGTGCCTGCGGCATGGAAAACCAAGACGGACGTGTCGAGCATTGCGACGACCATCAATAACGGCGTGGGTATCGTGCTCCATCGCGATCACGGCAGCGCGAACGGCTGGGGATCGCCCAGCTTTTCTACTGCCAGCGTCAATAACCTGACCAACGGAGACGAATTGCCGGTCGTCTTCAGCCTGAACTGTAGCACCGGAAGATTTGCCGACGTCGACGCCTTTGGCGAGGCATGGTTGCGCAACGCCAACGGTGGGGCCGTCACCATGACCGGTGCCGCGTGCGTCAGCTACTCGGGCCCCAACGACTCGATGCATGTCGGCATCTTCGATTCGATGTGGAACGACTACGATACCACGTGGCAAAGCTCGAACTTTTCCAATTCCTGGCGATTCGGCGAAGTGATGAACTATGCGAAGGACCGTGTTTTCTCGGGCTACGGCTACAGCAGCTCGTCGGCACTCCTTGCGGCCCGGCTGTTCAATGTTTTGGGCGATCCCGAGCTACAGATTCGCACCGAAACGCCCGCCACGATGGATGTCTCATACCCCGAATCGATCATCAGAGGCAATAGCACCGATTTCACGGTCTACGTCACCCAAAACGGCTCGCCGGTCTCTGACGCGATGGTGGCCATCACCCATGGCGAGGAACGTTGGGTCGGCACGACCGGCGCCAACGGAGAACTTACCTTCTACAATATGACCACCGACGATATCGGTCTGTATGACGTGGTCGTCACCGAACAGAACTCCTTCCCCTTCCAGGGCACCACGGAGAGTTTTCCGACCAACGGGGTGGACTTGTTAGGCTCGCAGTTCGATGTCGTGCCGGACAAACTTCTTCCGGCCGGCGGCATGGCAACCGCCGATTTCTCCATACAAAATTTGGGCGATATGGCCGCAGCCGGTTTCAACGTCCGTTTCTACATGTCCGACGACGCCACGATCGATCCGGCCACGGACATGGTCCTGGCGTTGAATGCATCGGATCCGGCCTATAATCCCTCGGACCCGGGAGTGTATCGCGTTACCGGCCTCGACACCCTGGCGACCCACTCCGCTTCGGTGGCCCTGGTCGTTCCGGCCGACGATCCCTTTGACACCGACAGCGAGTACTTTATCGGCATGATTGTCGACGCGGACGGCGAAATTACGGAGAACATAGAGGACAATAACGCCAATCGTGGCCAAGACGTCGACCGAGACGACGTCGACTACTTGCCCGGGCCGGTGGACCATTTTGTCTGGGAGTTGGACTCCTTGTTCAAATATGTCGACGTGCCGTTTTCCGTCAACATTACCGCCATCGACAGCGACGGATTCGTTGTCACCAATTATGATGGTCCGGCGGAGCTGACCGCCTTGGTGGGCGGAAACGAGGACATCTACTTCAACGACTTTGAAAGCGACGACGGCGGCTGGGTAGCCAGCGCCACGTGGGATCCGGTCGGTAATTGGGAGTGGGGCACCCCGACCTCCGGCCCCGACGAAGCCTTCTCGGGCCAGAATGTCTGGGCAACCGTCCTC
>JASFHG010000454.1:0-3973 GCA_050123355.1 Planctomycetia bacterium | reverse complement strand
GGCGAAATCCAAAGCCGATTTTGCGACGTTTTCCTGCGTCTGAAGTCGGAGATCCACAAAGTGTTTGTCGGACAAGATCGACTCGTAACCGATGTGCTTTCGGTACTGTTTGCCGACGGACACGTCCTGCTCGAAGGTGTTCCGGGCCTTGGGAAAACACTTCTGGTCCACACGCTGGCTTCGGCACTGAAGCTCGACTTCTCTCGAATTCAGTTTACGCCGGACCTGATGCCTGCGGACGTCGTCGGAACGATGGTGCTGCGTGAGGTCGAAGGCGGCGGACACGAGCTGGCGTTCCAGCCGGGCCCGATCCACGCCAACTTTGTCCTGGCGGACGAAATCAACCGAGCCACGCCCAAGACCCAATCCGCTCTGTTGGAAGCGATGCAAGAGCGTCAGGTCTCGGTCGCACGACAGACCTATAAGCTGTCCGAGCCGTTCATCGTACTGGCGACCCAAAACCCGGTCGAACAGGACGGTACCTATCCGTTGCCCGAAGCACAGTTGGACCGGTTCATGGTCAAGTGTTTGGTCAACTATCCGGAAGAGAATGAGTACGTCGAGATCATCGAACGAACGACCAAGGCCGAGATGCCGACCGTCGAACCGGTTTCGGACGGGGCGGAAATCGTCGAGCTTCGCAAGATCGTCCGAAGTGTCCCGGTCAGCGAGCAGGTCGAGCGATACGCAATCCGCCTGGTCATGGCGACCCAGCCCGGCTCGTCGCACGCTCCGGAAATCGTCAACCGTTGTGTCGAACTCGGTGCCAGCCCGCGTGGTGTGCAGTCGCTCATCTTGATGGGCAAGGTTCGAGCTCTGATCGATGGCCGGTTCGCCGTTTCCTGCCAGGACATCCGCGACGTGGCAATCAGCGTGTTGCGTCACCGTATGATCCTGAACTTCGAAGCCCGCGCCGACCGCATCACGCCGGACGACCTGCTAACGAAAGTGCTCGGAAGCGTGAAAGAGTTGAGCTAAGGCTTGGAGAGAAAGAAAAATACACTTTCTTATAAGCCGATTTTGAGACCCCGTCTCAAAGTCGGGTCCACATCACAACCAGGTAAGTAATTACATAAAACGATGGCAACTTTATTTGACGGGAAATTCATCCGAACGATCCGACAGCTCGGGCTGAAGGCCAGTAACGTGTCGCGTGGCGGACGTCATGCGGAACACCCGGCGATCGAGCTCGGCTCGGGCCTCGAGTTTCGCGACTATCGTGGTTACACGGCAGGCGACGACTTCCGCCGGATCGACTGGAACCTCTATAACCGACTCGGACGACTCTTCGTGCGTCAGTTTGATCAGCTCGAAGACTATCCCGTCTATATCCTGGTCGACTTGAGTGACTCGATGTGGTTCGCGACCCCAACGCGGGCCGACATGGCTCGCCAAGTCACCGCCGCCGTGGTCGCCGCTGCCGTGAATCAGCATGACCGTCCCCAGATCCATCCTTTCGGTGCCGATTTCGGAACACCGCTAAGAACGATCAACGGGAACAACGGCTTGGTTCGGGCTCTCGACTATCTTGGTTCACTCGCTTCGCTGGGCCAGACCGATCTGGTCGGCTGCGTACGTCGTTTTACATCACAACGGGTTCGACGAGGAATGGCCGTGATCGTCTCCGACTTCTTCGATCCGGCCGGGATCGATGCCGTGACCGATGCCTTACGAAGTTTGCGTCACGACCTCCTTTTGGTGCAAATCACTCGAGCCTCGGACCGTCAACCGGACGTTTCGGGTGAGGTGCGACTGGTCGACTGTGAGTCGGGCGTCCGCGTCGATGTGCAAGCAGACAGCAGTGTCTTGGCTGCCTATCGTGAAGCATACGATCAATTTCAAGAAGGCCTCGATCGGTTCGCCATCAAACGTGGTGCCGCTCATGTACAACTCGACGTCGAGCAATCGATTTTAGACCAACTCAACAAATTATTCCCCGCCGGTGTGCTTCAGCATGTCGGTTAAAACCTAACACGAAAAACGATCCATGACGTTTACTGGACTTTCAATAGGGACGATGGCCGCTTTGCTCGTCGGCAGCGCTGTGCTGCTGGCCGTCTTGCACTGGCTGCGCATCCGTCCACAAACCGTCTGGGTGAACACGACGCTCTTTTGGAATCAGGCCTTGCGCCGTACGCGGGCACGTTCGCTCTGGGAGCGGTTTCGACATCCCCTTACCTATCTTCTACTTTTGCTGATCGCTGCGTTGCTGGTCGTCGCATTGGCCGGTCCTCGCCCGTCACGTGACTCGAAGAAGCAAGAGCATACAGTCTTTGTGCTTGACCTGAACAGCTCCATGGCGACCGACGCGTCCGAGGGCACCACACGGCTGGACTTGGCAAAAGAAAAACTGGCCGAGCTGGTCGATCAGTCTGCCTGGCCTGAAAAGTTTGCCGTGGTCACGGCCGGATCTGAACCGCGTTTGATCCATGCAATGGGTGACTTACGTCCGATGCTTGAGCATCGACTCGAAACGGTTGAAGCAACCTCGGTTCCCACAGATCGCGAGCACGCCGTGCAACTTGCCGCTTCGCTGTTGGAGGGTCGCGAGAATCCACATGTTTGCCTGCTGACCGACCGCCCGTTTGAAAAAGCCAATCAAGATGCCGATCAGGGACCAATCTGTCGAGTCATACAGGTTGGTAAACCGGTCTCCAATGCGGCGATCCTCTCGGCCATCTTCGAGCCCGATCCGACAAAGCCGCTGATCGGGACCCTGAAAGTCCGAGCCGGTGTCTGGCCAGAAGGAAAAGCGATCGTCACGCTTACTGTACAACGTGAAGGAGGGGCAGTACTCAGCAAAAAAGAAGAACCCTTCTATGCCGAAGAAGAAAACAATTTTTTCACACTCGAGCTGGAAGTTAAACAACTTGCCGCCGATGGCGGGACCGTCGTGGTCAAAATTACCGGAGACGATGCCCTGCGTGCGGACAGCGAAGTCCGATACCAGTTGCCTGTCCGGCAACCGATCCGCCTGCTCGTCGAAGGAGACGTACCCGATTGGCTAACGATTCTGATGAAACTCGATCCGACACTGAAACAATCAGACTCCAGCGACGCCGACGTGAAGTTACGTGTGGCCGCGTCCAAGCCGCTCCCAGAACCGGCCTCGGTGGTTGAAGTATCGCAAGTAAACCACGTCGCGATCGGTGATCAGCCGGTAACTTTCGAAGACCTGTATTGTCAGACAGGCATCCCGCAAAATCATTTTGATGGCTCGATCACGCCACTGGTTACGGTCAGTGACCACCTGCTCCTTGCATCGCAGTCGACCGCTTCTTGCCCCACGCTTTGGATGGCTGATGTCGCCTGGAATAACGAAGCGACTATCAATCGTTCCGCCGCGTGGCCTTGTGTGGTCAGCCGAGCGATCCGCAAGCTGGCCGGTTGGGAAACCTCTCCCATGTCGCTCGATCCGATAACCATTCAGGAGATGCCGGAACTTGGCGATGAAAAACTTGCTGCCATCCCGGGAAACCGCATGGCCAGTGACTTAACCGCTGTCGAAGAAACCAAGGCCATCACCGAAACCGCTTCCTTTTTCGCGAACGGCAACGCCTGGGTAGAGTGGCTTCTCGTGATCGCATTTGTATTGGTTGTTTTTGAAATCATTTTACATACCAAAGGCCGAATCGCTTAAGCAAAAAACGAAGCTTCGGATACTGAACACTGAAAACCGAACACTAAAAAAGAATATGTTTTTCATACATCCTCATTATCTCTGGTTGCTGTTATTGCTGATACCACTGGTTTGGCAGCATCACCGACATCGTACGAGTCTAGGAACCGGTTCGCTTTGGTCGATTGCCGGGTTACGTACTTTGGCCGTTGCGGCATTGATCATCGCATTGGCACGGCCGGTGCTCCTGCGTGAAGATCGAAGCCAAACGATCGTCCACCTGATCGACGTGTCAGCCGGCGTGGACCAGGGATCGCTCGATCAGGTCATTCCCGATGTCGAACACGCCATCCA
>JASFHG010000453.1:0-3974 GCA_050123355.1 Planctomycetia bacterium | reverse complement strand
GCACGCTCTACCAACTTCTCGCAGGCCGTCCGCCGTTTTGCGCGCCGGAATATACGACACCGATCGGAAAGATGAGCGCGCATCTACACGTCGTGCCGCAAAAAATTATGTCGTTGCGTAAAGAAACCCCCAAGCCGCTCGTTCTTCTTTTGGAAAAACTTCTTGCCAAGAAGCCTCAAGACCGTCTCCAAACTCCGGCCGAAGTGGTCACGGCCTTGGAGCCGTTAGCCGCCGGCAGCGATCTTCCGAAACTGATCGAGGAGTGTCACCGTATCGAGCAGGCCGAGGAAGAAAAGGTGGACACTCAGGCCTCCATGGCCGCCGAGGCCAAGGACACGCAAGCCAACCGGGTCCAAAAACCGACGCCGCAACCGGCGGCCCGTGGCGGCGGGTTCCGGCGCAAGGCCCGATGGATCGCCTTGGGTGCGGTCCCCCTGTTCTTTTTGTTGGGGGTCATCATTTGGGTCAACAACAAGCACAAGATCGAAGTACCGGACGGAAGCACGGTGCGGATGGGCCAAAACGGCGAAGTAACGGTAATCCCGCCCGGCTCGACGAAAAACGGTCGACAAGATCCGGTCAAAGGCCCGGTCCTGACGCCGAAAGATATTTGGAGAGAGCCGGGTGCGCCATTATGCCGAGGGGCCTTGGTTCAGGAGCCGAAATCGTTGCCTGGCGTGCGGGGTTGGACCATCGTTCCCCGCAAGATGAGTGAGGAAATTACCTCGGTCAAGTTTTCGCCGACGAGTGACCTGGTCGCCGGTGTCGAGCGAACGACCGGCATCGTGCGTGTGTGGAACGCCACGACCGGCGTTTTGCATCGCGTGCTTGTACCCCAAAGGGATGCTGATTCACAAAAATTGGTTTGGTCGCCCGACGGGCGCTATCTCGCGACGAGCAGCACCTGGGCCCCCATCCAAATTTGGGACGTCGAGTCAGGCCAACTCGTTCGACGGATCGGCGAACCGCAAGACATCGAGCTCGCCTGGTCCCCCGACGGGAAATATATCGCCGCCGGTAAGCACCAGATCAATGGTTTCTTGAACATCTATGACGTTGACACAGGTAAGCGGATGCACCAAATATTAACCGACCAAGGACACCTGTCGGCGATCGACTGGTCGCCGGACGGAAAAACGATCGTCACGGGCAGGGACGGTTCTCATCATACGGTCAGATTCTGGGACCCGTCGTCCGGTAAAGAACAGCATCAGTACGACAAGTTTTTCGAAACCACGTCAGATCTCAAAGGCGTTATTGATATAAAATGGTCCCCTGACAACCGATTCCTGGCAGTTTTCGGATGGGATTCTCAATCTGAAACTATCTGTTTCTTTGATGGCAAAACGGGAGAACTGCTTGAGAGAGAAAAAACTAAATCAAATTTGGCTGGCTGGATTTTGGAGATGGCTTGGTCACCTGATTCAACGACCCTCGCGGTGGCAGGTGCCGTTTATGTCCCCAAGAATTCCAAATTAGAGAAAGAAATTGTGATCGATGCCAAAACGGGGAAACGCATGGAAAATTTTGCCGTTCCTCTGTTGTGCACGGCAATCTGCGTCGATTGGTCTGCGGATGGAAAGAAACTGGTAACGGTGCTGGACAACGGCGAGACCTGTCTGTGGCATCCCTCCGACATGTTCTCCGGCCGGCCCATGAGCCGACCGACGTACGTGCTTGCAAAAGAGGTGGACCCGCAGCAGCTTTTGGGATTCTCGGGCGACGGCCGGTATCTGCTGACTCGGGATGAACACAATTCCCAACTGTTCGTCTGGGAATCTGCTTCTGGAAAACTGGTGACGAACCAAGTTCACGCTTGGGATGCCGCCCTGTCACCGGACGGGTTGCGGATCGCATGTCAGGGCAAGAAGAAAGGGCATGACGTTTTTGTTTGGGATATCAAGGCCAAAAACCATCTCTGTGTGATTAAGGGGAATGTCCAGATCCAGCGTATCGTTTGGGCCCCCGACGGGAACTCGCTCGCTCTGTTGTCCGATCATTGGCGATGCTTCGATCCGACCACCGGCAAATTGGTTGCCGAACTGCCGGAACTGCAAGGACCGGCCGCCTGGTCGCCCGACGGAAAGTCGTTTGCCGTTGTCAAACAGGACAAAATCGTGGTTTGCGATGCGACCGACGGTAAACTTCTGCGAGAATCGGACGCTTTGCCCGAAACGCCCCAGTTGATTTCTTGGTCACCCGACGGCAAACGGTTTGTCGTCAGCGGCAAAGAAAAGATTCTGGTCCTCTCGAGCACCGACTTCCGGCGGCAGCATGTCAAGTCGCATTCCACTCCGGAACCCCACTTGAGACTTTATTGGCTCGATGGCGGTCAACATATTCTCGTCAGTCTGAATCGCGATATGTTGGATACCGAATCGGGAAAAATCATGAAGGTGGTCGGATTGGGGAAGACCGATGGGTCGGTCTCTCCTGACGGCAAGTGGTATGCGGAACGGTTCGGCACCCAGGTCGAGGTTTTTCGCATCAATCCGGTTGGCAATCAATCTCCTTCACCCAACGTATGGGCCCGCTTTTCGTCCGTATGTCGAGAATGGGTCGCCGGCGATGTGTATCTCTCATGTCCGTCGAACGGCCAATTCACCGGCTCGCCCGGCATCGCGGACCAACTGGTCTATGTCGTCGAAACGAACGACGGTCGCCAGACCATGCTCTCGTCGGCGGAATTTGCCCAAAAGTATGGTGATAAGAAATCCGTTCAAGGAACCCTGGCGGAGAATCCGGTTCCCGATAAAACCACCGGCCCGAAACCGCCGACCGTCGCGGTGAAAGCGGATCCGACCGCCTATTCGATCCCGCTGGGCGATCGGTTATGTTCCGGGGCCATGATGAATGAGCCGACGCCGGTTCATCACATACAATCGTGGACCATCGAACCTCGCTCGTTTCGCTGTCATGTAAAGAATATCGCCTTCAGCCCCGACGGTCGGATGGTGGCTGCGACGGGTGTAAGGTCGCTGTTCACCCGCGTGTGGGATACGACGACCGGCAAGTTGATCCGGATCTTTGCCTCTCCCGGCGAGGCGTATACCGGTCGCGGACACCTTGCTTGGTCACCGGATAGCAAATTTTTGGCGATCGGCGAGGATAATGAACGTTTTGGAATATGGGAAATGGCATCCGGAAAACGAATGACGGGCGGCCGCTCGGGGCACCTTACCGATTTGGCTTGGTCTCCGGATGGCCGTACCCTTGCCGTGGCGGATCGATATCGGCTCTTCCTTTGGGATCCGGCTTCCGGAAAGACGACCAAAACGCTTGCCACAAATAAACCTCCCCGATGGTTTGTAGACGTTACTTGGTCTCCCGACGGAAAAACCCTGGCGGTGGGAGAAAACAACGGACAAGTAACGCTTTGGGATATGAAATCAGAGGAGATAGCACATACATTACAAACAAAAAGTTGTGTGCGAAGGATGGTTTGGTCACCCGATGGTTCAGCCCTTGCGGTAGCTACGGATCGCACTTATCTCTTGAACGGAAAAGACTTGAGCCCGCTGAAAGTCCTGGCAAGTACGTTGCCCGGTGCCTATTGGGGCATGGCGTGGTCGGCCGACGGAAAATTCCTCTTCGGCGACAAGTGGATTTATGACGTTCGCTCAGAAAAGTTTGTGAAACAGCCGAATCTTCCTAAATGGTGGGGAGACGCGATTGTGATCGCCTGTTCGCCGAATGGGGAGAAAGTGGCGGCCGGAAGCCAATACGGTGCTATTTGGCTGTGGGATTCCCCCGGCCAGATGTTTAGGCATGACCCTAAAGCGTCGGCAAAAATCCTTTCCGGACATGTTGGCGGTTTCAGTGCGGCAACTCTTTCCCGGGATGGAAGTGTCGTTGCCCATGGAGGCTATGGCTTTAGTCCCGTTTGGATTTGGTCGACAGAGACGGGAAAACTTCTCGGGCGTTTTGAAAGTACCCGCAATTTTGCACTCTCGCCCGATGGGTCGAAGTTGATC
>JASFHG010000452.1:0-3975 GCA_050123355.1 Planctomycetia bacterium | reverse complement strand
ACTTTCATGGCAGGACATCTTTCTGTTGCTATATAGAGTCTATCCAAAAACAGGGACAGGCACCTGAAAAAGGGAGCCAGTTCCGGTTTTTGGATAGGCTCATTGTATCGCGCAACCTTTCCGTCTATTATCGTCCATGCGGTTCTCGTTGTCAAGAAATAACGCTTATACCTCGTCCGAGGCAAACGTTCGGCGGATCCCTTTTCGGTAGTGTATCTGTGGGTATCCGAAGATCATGTAGATCCCGCTGCTGCAAGTGAATTTGATGCCGTGCTTTTCTCGGAACGCTTTGCTGCTCTTGCCGTGTTGGATGCATGGGTGGACGCCGCCGATCATGCACGAGCCCAGCCCGAGCGATTCGGCGGCGATCGTGGCGTAGGTTGCCGCGATGATCGGGTCGGCCGGGTCGGCGTACGGGGACCCGTAGAAATAGATCGCCATCGGTGCGTCGTAGCTCACCAGATCGATCCCCTTGTCCATGTTTTCGATATAGGCATCAAACAGTGGGCGGATGAAATCCTTGTACATCGCATGCATGGTCTTGCTGCGGAAGGGACGCATGAGGGCCAAAAACCAGCCGGAGACGAACCACTTCAGGCCCTTGAGATGGTCGCAGAAATCTTGGGCGAAGGCCCGGACTTTCTCGCGAGAGTTCAAGACCATCGCGTGGACGTCCGACGGCGGGATCCCCATCGGCGCGGTCCGAGCGGCGTCCAGAATTTTCTCGATCGTCTCGTCGGTGACCTCCGCCTCTTTGAATTCCCGGAGGCTTCTCCTTCGTTGCAGCAAGGCAAGCAACGGATCGTAAGTGGCCGCTTGATCTTGGGAAGGCAGGTCGAACAGGTCGGCAGGAGATAAGGTGCGTCCCGAGACCTCGATCGCCCCGGTCGGGCAGATCGCCATGCAATGCCCACAACCAAAACAGCCAAAGTGGGACTCGCCGTTTACGGTCGCTTTGTTGTTTTCGAGGGTCAAATCAAAATCCTTGCAAACCGCGACACATTGCCCGCATCCAGTGCATTTCTCTTGGTCGATTTTAATGTTCCCTTTTGTCGTGGTTCTTGATGTGGGGATTGCCATGGATTTGCTTTCTGGGATTTATTGTTCTTTAGCCGTCGAGCTTGCTCGTCGCTTTTAGCCGACGGGCCTGCCCGTCGTTTTTTAGGGGACGGTTATGATTTCGGTATTATTCACAGACGCCGGAAGCCGCCGTTGACCATGATGGTTTGGTCGGTGATGAAGGAGGAGTTGGGGTCGACGAGGAAACAGACGGCGTTGGCCACGTCGTCGGGGGTGCCCCAGCGGCGCATGAGCGACTCGGTTTCGGCCCGTTTCTGCCACGTTTCGTCCGCCACTTCTCCCCAGGCGGTCTTGATCCAGCCCGGAGCGATGCAATTGACGCGGACTTGGGGAGCGAGTGATTGGGCCAGGCTGCGAGTGAAGGCCATTACGGCTCCTTTGGCGGTGGCAAAAAGCTCCGCGCCCGAGCCGGCCATGCCCCGTTCGGCACCGTCCCAGCCGATATTGACGATCGAGCCGCTGCCGGCCTTTTGCATCCAGTGACCGACCAGGCGAGAAAGCCGGATCGTGCCCAGGACGTCGGTTTGCCAAAGTTGGTCGAGTCGTCGTTCAAACGGAAAGTCGACCGCTCCTCCGGTCAGGATGTCGGCCCCGGCGTTGTTTACCCAGATATCGACCCCGTTTTGCCAAGCCCAGGCGTCGTCGGCGAATTTTTCGAGTTCTTCTCCAATAGCCAGGTCGGCGAGGATAACCCGGGATTCGACGCCATAGTTTTGGACCATGGATCGGGTCTCTTCCGCCCCGTCTCGATTCGAGCGAGCGTGGATCAGGACCGAGGCACCTGCGTGGGCCAGCGAAGTGGCGATCGCTTGCCCGATGCCGGAGGAGGAGCCGGTTACGACGGAGGTCAGATTTTCTAACGGTCGGGTCATGGTCAGGGGTCCTCGATTTTATGTGAAGTTGGAAATAGAAAACTAACAAGGCAGATGGTATCCATCGGCGGACTAATTCTATAAAATTTTCGGTGAAAGACAAATTGCCCCCTGTGGGCGGGGTGGCCTGGAAAATAGAGCTGTTCGAGATCCTCTTATAGCTACGGATGTTAAGATATAGGGTTCGGAAGGCATCGATCCATAGAAGCGGTTGGCGCGACCAGGGGGGGTCGTGGCAAAAAAATCAATTCTTTTTATAAGATCACCCGAACCATTCTTCACCGGACACCGTATACCGTAGAGAGGAAAGTATTGCTCCAGCTTTAAAATGGGGTATTTTTGCCGATTATGCGGCAGGTTTTTCGCCGGAGGAGGACGCCCGAGAACGTCGCCGGGGACCGCCGTTTGCTGAATATTTGTGTACAAGACAAGAAAAGGGCTGTTTCATGCCGGATGTCATTATTGAGACGAGAAATTTGACGAAAGTCTATCGCGATTTCTGGGGTCGTCAAAAGGTACGTGCACTGAAAGCACTCGATCTCGAGGTCCAACAGGGTGAGATTTTCGGCCTGCTCGGACCGAACGGGTCGGGAAAGACGACGACCATCAAGCTTCTGCTGGGGCTCTTATTCCCCACAAGTGGGCGGGCACTGGTCTTCGGCCGTGATGCGACCGACGTGTCGAAAAACGAGCGGATCGGCTACCTGCCCGAGGAATCGTATCTCTACAAGTTCCTCACCGCGGAAGAAACCCTCGATTTCTATGGCCGCCTGTTCAAGATGTCGCGCCGGCTGCGCCGCCAGCGGACGGCCGAGCTGATCGATCAGGTTGGCCTGACTCGTGCGAAACGCCGCCAGTTGCGTGAGTATTCAAAGGGGATGACCCGGCGTATCGGCTTGGCCCAGGCACTGATTAACGACCCGGAATTGATCGTGCTCGACGAACCGACCACCGGTCTGGACCCGCTCGGCACGCGGGACATGAAGCAGATGATCCTCGACCTGAAGGCACAAGGCAAGACGGTCGTCATGTGCAGCCACCAGTTGGACGACGTGCAGGACGTGTGTGACCGGATTGCGATCCTCTACGAAGGTGAGCTGAAGGAGCTGGGCCGTGTCGATAATCTCCTGAAGGTACGGGATGTGACCGACATCCAAGCGAAAGGGCTCAACGAAAAGACCCAAGAGGCGATCAAGAAGTTTATCGAGCAAGAGGGTGGCGAGGTGATTTCGATAGGCAACCCGACCACGACGCTCGAAAAACTCTTCCTGGACATCATTCAAGAGAGCGAGGCCCATCCCGGCCGTCGAGTGCGTAGCGATCGAAGCGAGGCCGTTTAAGGATACTTTTTCGTTGTTCCGGTTCCCGCTTTGGCTTATTTGTATGCCTAGTGCAGAAGCCATTACCGGACACTGAAAATATAATATCGAAGCTATTATCATGATTATAGAAAACTTTTTAGAACCATTTGGCCAGTGGATCGGGCCGGCGTTGTATTCTTGGGCATTGGTTATACTAGTGCTTGTTGTGGCGGCGGTCGTGATCGGAGGATTCGTTGCGGTCGTGCGAAATGGCCCGATACGCGGGCTGATTATTACGGCTCTCGCTATGCGTGACGGGGTCATTGACATTTTCTGTATGTCGCCGCGACGGGTTTGGGGATTGACCTGGCTTTCGGTGCGAGATTCGATCCGCCGCCGTGTTTTGGTGGTGTTTCTTTTCTTCCTTGTGTTATTGCTCTTCGCAGGCTGGTTCCTCGACCCGAGCAGTGAACATCCGCTTCGGCTGTATATTTCGTTTATTCTGACCGCAACCAGCTATCTGGTGCTCCTGCTGGTGTTGTTTCTCAGTGCGTTTAGCATCCCGAATGAACTGAAGAATAAGACATTGCATACGGTCGTTACCAAACCGGTCCGTGCAAGCGAGATTGTTTTGGGCCGAATGCTCGGTTTCACGTTGATCGGCACATTTCTTCTGTGCGTGATGGGCCTGATCAGCTATGTCTTCGTGGTTCGCGGTTTGG
>JASFHG010000451.1:0-4011 GCA_050123355.1 Planctomycetia bacterium | reverse complement strand
GTTGGCTTCCTTCTGTATACTTCTCTATGCTACATATCGTGTTTGTCGGGTCGATTCGGTATCGCCAGCCGGCGCTGCCGGCGCTGATCGTCTTGGCGGCCGGCGTGCTCGGTAGTGAGGTTTATCGTCGCCACGTTCGCGGTAGGGATACTCCCCGCGCTGACGATGATGTTTAGCCGTCGGACATCGTCCGACGTGTTTTATAGCCATGGCCAGATAAAATGAACCGTGCCCGCATTAGTTGGTAATAACCGGTAGTGCAAATCGTTCTTATTGTAGGCCGTTTCACTACAAGCAAGCGATTTTGTGCTACTTGCACGTAGGTTCAAATTATCTTGCCGGCACTATAAATTGGTGAAAACGCGACGAACGATGTTCGTCGGCTAAACTTACATTGAAATATCACTCGTGATGTGTTTGTGCGAATTTACCATGGAGGGTTGATCGCCATTATTCGAACTTGGGTTCATCTGTTATGGTTCCTGTTTAAGTGGGGACTTGTGCCTGGCACGATCGTCGCGATCGTGGCGTTGCCGTTGATCCATCGTAAGGTCGACGTCGAGCTCCGCGATCAGATTTGTGCTCGCTTTGCCGCATGTTACCCCGACTTCGACATAGACATTCGCTCGGCCGTTCGTGTCGAGGGGAAGGGTGTTGAGGTGCGCGGTCTGACGATCCGCGACCCAGGTTTGAAGGGGCCCGAGGCGGTGGTGGTCGATGTCGAGCAAATTTCGGTTTGTTGCACGACCGACTTGGCCGATTGGGTCGCGAAGCGTATCAATGTCGGCCAGGTAACGATCCGGCGCCCGACGTTTCGTGTCACCCGACTGCCTGACGGGACGTGGTCGTTCGAGAAATTCTTGCCACTTCCGAAAAGCGGCAACCAGACCCCCGACTTCTATGTCGAAAACGGGACGATCGAGTTGGTCGATGCCACGAAGCCGAAGCCCGGTTGTTGGACGTTGCGCGACGTGAGCTTTTCGGTGCTGACGCGTCGTGACGAAAAGACGGGCCGGCTGGTCCGAAAGATCGAGGGCCACGTGATGGGCGATTATCTCGATCGGGTGGAGTTCAAGGGTCAGGCGTCGATGGATTTCCAGAAGTGGGCGGTTGCCGGAGCGGTCGCTCGCGTGGACATCACGCCCGAGTTCCATCAAGCGTTGCCCGGTTTGCCGGCGAAGGACGCGAAGGTCTGTGCCGGCTTCCGAGGCAGGGCGTCTGCCCAGTTCCGGTTGCAAAGCGATCCGACTTGTCCGATGGGCATCCGTTTCGAAGTGGCCGGTGATATTAAGCAAGGTCGTTTCGACGATGCACGGCTGCCTTATCCGATCACGGATATCCATGCCCGGTTCTGTGCCACGCCGAAGGGTTTTTCGCTTACCGAGTTCCAAGGTTGGTTCGGGCGGGCCGTCTTGTCGTTGACCTGTTATCGGGCCGGGTACGATTCCTATTCCTTGTGGGATGTCAACGCGACGGTGAAGAATTTGCAGCTCGAGCCGCGGTTAGTGGCCGGGTTGCCCGAAAAATTTCAGCGTGGATGGCGAAAGTTCACGCCCAGCGGTCGAGTGGATGCCACGGTGAAGCTTCTGACCGATGGCCATACGGTTCGCCCCGAGCATCTCGAGGCGGTGGTCGATGCTCGCGACATCACGACGATCTATGAAAAATTTCCTTACCGGTTGGAAAAAGGGTTCGGCCGGTTGACGTTGAAGAACAATACCTTGACGATCCACAACATGGAGTTCCGTGGCGGGAACGATCAAGCGGTTTGGGTGAAGGGGATTTGGGCCGATCCGTTTAAGCCGAAGCCGTGCGGTTGGGTCGAGGTCTATGGCTATGGCCTGGCGATCGACAAGCGGGTTTATGATGCCCTGGAAGCGACCAACGAGCATGGCTACAACATCATGAGGCTGCTCGCCTTGGGAGGGATCACCGACTTCTGGGGCCGTGTCGAGCGGAAGACGTCCGAGTCCGAGCCGCTGAAACATTATGTCATCACGTTCCGCGACGCGTCACTGTGCTTCGATCGTTTCCCCTATCCCTTGCAGCATCTGCAAGGACGGGTAGAGCGGTATCCGGACAAGAGCTGGAAATTCTCCAATTTGCGAGCGGTCAACCGTTCGGGCGTGGTGACGGCCGCCGGTGGTATCGTGAAGCATGGCGAGGACGATTATCTGCTTCACTTGGATATCGACGGCAAAAACGTTGCCTTGGGCGAGGATCTGTACAACGCGGTCGCTCGCAGGCCGGCGATGGGTCAGGCGTGGAAAAACACCCAACCGTCCGGGATCGTCGATGTGAAGACGGTGATCGATTGGACGGTCAAGGAGAAAAAACTGGACATGACCGTCACGGCGACGCCTCGCGGAAAGACGGTTTCGATCGAGCCGGTTTCGTTCCCCTATCGGTTGGACGGGATCCAAGGCTCGATGGTCTTTCACGATGGGCTGGTCACGTTTGATCAGTTTCGTGGCCAGCATGGGGCGACGACCGTTTCGGGAAAAGGAAGCTGTGCTTTCTTGCCGGACGGGAAATGGGAGCTTCGATTCAAGAAAATGGAAGTGAGCGACTTGCAGCTCACTCGCGAGTTGATCCAGGCGTGTCCCGGTCAACTCCGAAAAGGGTTGACCCAACTCAACCCGAAGGGATCAATGTATATTGCTCATGGCCTGTTTGTCTTGAACCGGTCGCTCGATCCGAACGAGCCTCCGCGGGCCGCCTGGGACTTGGTGCTCGGTGTCCAGCAAGGGAGTATCGATTGTGGCATCCGGCTCGATAACCTCAACGGGAAGGTCAACCTTCGCGGACATTTCGACGGTAAGGAACACTGGTCGAAGGGCGAGTTGGATCTCGACTCGGTGATGTACAAAGGGTTCCAGTTCGCCGAAGTGAGAGGCCCTCTCTGGATCAATAACGAGGCGGTCCTGTTCGGGTCGCCCGACTATTGGAAAAAGCCGGTTCGCGAGAAGCCCAACCCGAAACGGCCTGCGAAGGACCAAGCGGTGGACGCCCGACCGCTGACGGCGAAATTGTACGAAGGGCAAACGATTCTTACCGGCTGGGTCGACATGAGCGGTAAGGTGCCTCGGTATGCCATGGGTGCCTATCTGACGCATGGCAATCTGGCCCGATTCACGAAAGAGATCGCGCCGGGAACGCAAGATGTCACCGGCCAATTCGGCGGCCAGGTCCAGATCAGCGGGGCAGGGCGGACGCTCAACGGACTGCAAGGAAGCGGCCGGTTGTGGCTGCGTCAGGCCGACATCTACGAGCTGCCCTCGATGGTCCGACTTTTGAAACTGCTCCGTGTCAAGCAACCGGATGGAACCGCCTTCAGTAAAGCGGACATCCGGTTCACGATCAAGGACCGTAAAGTTTATATGAACCAGATCGAGTTCAACGGTGATGCCATCAGCCTGGTCGGCGATGGGGCCATGGACTTCGAATCGAAGATCGATCTGACTCTCTCTCCGATCGTGGGCCGCAACGACGTCAAGCTGCCCGTGATCAGTCCTATCCTGTTCGGTGCCAGCAAACAGGCGGTGGCCGTCCGCGTCAAAGGTCCCCTATCGGACCCCGAGATCCACCGCGACGTCCTGCCCGAAGTCAAAGGTGCCATCTCCCGCCTCGAAGAAAACTCCCGCTCGCGGTGAGGTTGAGTATGATGGAAATTGGTAAATGATTTTTTTACAGGGAGGACACGGAGATCACGGAGAAAAAAAGAGAGGCTTTGAATGATCCACTGACAGAAGCCGTAATTGGCTGTGCGATAGAGGTGCATCGTTATTTAGGGCCCGGGCTTTTGGAGTCTACTTATCAGCAGTGTCTTGCCCACGAGTTAAAAAACCATCAAATTGCATTTCGATTGGAATGTCCCATGCCGGTAAAGTATAAAGACATTCATTTGGATTGTGGCTATCGTCTTGATTTTTTGGTGGAAAATCGTTCCAAATAGTGGCTGTTTCACTATAAGCAAGCGTTTTTGTGCTGCTTACATGCAAGCTCAATTTA
>JASFHG010000450.1:0-4019 GCA_050123355.1 Planctomycetia bacterium | reverse complement strand
TGCCACCTTGGTCGATCATCCCCTGATCGTTGATCTGCCACTCCCCTTCGGTCGGATCAATTCGGATCGGCGTCCCCTCGTTGTTCAAAACCGGATAGCCTTGGGCGGTGACAAGTTGTCCGTCGGAGGTCAGGTCAAAATTGCCGGCCCGGGTGAGATAAGTTTCACCATCCTTTTGGATCTGGAAAAAACCTTCCCCTTGGATCGCCATGTCCAATTTTCGATGGGTTTCTTTGAGTCGGCCCTCGGAAAAGTCGGTTGCGGTCTGCTTGAGCTTGATTCCGCCACCCTGATCGACCAGCCCGCCCATCCAAGGTAACTCCAAACCCTCCTGGACCCCCTCCGCAAACCGAGCCTGACAGACGGCCAGGTCCTTCTTGAACCCAACGGTATCGATGTTCGCCAGGTTATTGGCAATCACTTCCAGTCGTCTGCTTTGGGCGTTGGCCCCTTCGGCTGAGATATAAAGTCCGTAGGACATGGTCGGTACCAGCGATCGGCTTTCGGGTGCAGCCCCCCTGCACAGTTCGATCTTTTGTGATTCGCAAAAGCCGTGCCAAAAACGGCCGAAATAAGGCTGATTCCACAAGTCACTTACTTGCAATCACTTACGATGGCAAAAAATACGGCCTCGTGAGATTAGCGGATAGGAAAGACCGGCAACTTTTGCCGATTACAGGAAATATCTTGATTGCAATCGGCCAGATATGCGTATTGCACCATTTTGTAGAAAAACGAGCAAAAAGTGAGGTTGTGGTAAGACGATTTTCTTTGTATTCTACCCCTCCCACGCTCGTAAATAGTTGAGCCCGTCCAACATAAGCATGGACCCCCCAAAACAACGGGCGTGGGAATGGGCGTACCAAGGAAGAACGTACCTATTGGCAGGTAAGCCTCGCAGGCATGCACCTCGATGTATCACCACGCGACTTACTTACCAAAAAAAGAGGAATAGCATGGCGCAAGCAGCAAATATGCTTTCAACAAATCCCGATCCCCAACTTGATGCAGCATTTTCTATTCCACTGACAAAGGATCCTGTCAAACCGAATGAAAACGTGAAGCCCTCGGCTTACTTTGCGCAAAAAGATCTCCTGGAACGGGCACTTGCGGCAATCATGCTGATTCCCTGCAGTCTCGTGATCCTCTTCATGGTCTTTTTAGTGCGTATCACGTCCCGAGGTCCCGGCATCTACCGCCAGGAACGGGTGGGACGCAACGGCCAGATATTTACGATGTATAAGATCCGGACCATGCGTGCCAACGCCGAAGAAAATACCGGTGCCGTCTGGAGCCCCCGGAGCGATCCACGCATCACCCGCGTCGGTCGAATCCTCCGCCGGCTGCACTTGGACGAATTTCCCCAAATCTATAACGTCCTCCGTGGCGACATGTCGCTGATCGGCCCCCGACCGGAACGGCCCGAGTTTGTCGACATCCTCGAAAAGAAGGTCCCCGGCTATTCGCTCCGCCACAGCGTCAAGCCTGGCATCACCGGTCTCGCCCAGATCAACCTTCCGCCGGACGTCAACCTGAGCTGCGTCCGCCGTAAGCTGACCCTCGACCTGGAATACATCATGACCGCCAACCTTTCGCTCGATGCCCGCATGTTCCTCTGCTCCGGCTTCGCCCTGCTCGGCATCCCCGGTCACTTCTGCAAACGAGCCATGAACATAAAACGCACGGTCCAACTCCCGGTGGCCCAAGAAACCAAAGAACCCGACCAACGCGACGCCGCCTAGGATTCCGGCGACCCTTCATTTTCCACTCACGCTCCCGGTGCGCCATCTCGTTCGCCCGGTCGCAGGCGAACGGGCTAATATCCATAAAAGACGTTTTGCAATGAGTTCAAAAAGAAGTTTCTAGAAAAGAGCCAAGAACCTACCTCCGCGCAAGCGCAAACGCGGCCAAGTTGGGGTCCTGACCGCGTTTTTACAGGCTTTTCGTTGAGAGCGACTCTCTTCTGTTCCCAGAGAGGACAGCTCAAAACAAGTTCATAATCAGTCGCCGACGTACGGCATCAGGGCCATGAAACGGGCTCGCTTCACGGCGGCCGCGACGGCGTGCTGGCTGGTCGCTTGACAGCCCGACTTGCGACGGCTGAGGATTTTGCCCTGGCGATTGGTCAGCTTCTTCAAAAGCTCGACGTCCTTGTAATCGACATACATCGGACGGGGGCGCTGTCCATCGACAAAAATCGGATCCTTCTTCGGGGCGCGGGCCTTCGCCTTATTGCGACGGCGGGTCGGCCGTCTCATCATCTTCTTAGCCATAATTTCCTGCTGTACCTAAAAATCTAATAGGAAAAATCGTTATACGGTAGTTTCGATTCAATATATATAGGTGCCCACCGCTCTTAGGGGCAAACCACTCAGTTTAGCGAACGTCGGCCGAAATGCAAGTCACAGTTCGGCTTATCTGCGAACTTTTTTGGAAAAAGGCCTCGCCGCAACCCCCTCTCTAGTGCTATGTGTTTTTATTTGGGTTTCTATCTACAGAAACGACAAGGCTGTGTGCTCATCAGACAGCTTAAACGGACCCCAAAAAACACCCTCCTCACGCCTCGCCTCAATCATTTTTTTATTAGATCAAGCACAAAGTACCGGCTTTTTCCCCGGCATCTGAAAAATACTCGTTTTTGGCAACCCCCTGGGCATTGCATCACGGATAAGTAAGGTGTAGATTGCAGATTTCTCGGCCAGCGCGGATCGTCTACTGCGACGCCTCAACCCGGCCGAGAGAACCCACTGACATTTTTGCCACGGAACAGGCCGATAGTCCCATTTCAAGATGAAACGAGGACCCCCCCCCTTTGCGGATAACGCTGCCTGTAAAATTTCGTGACAGAATATAAGCCGTTTTGCTAGAACTGATTTCACAACTCAAATAACGTCCCATTTATACATCGATTTTGTGGTCATCCGAAGGATCAGCTGCAAATATGGGTCGCCAGGAAGTATGAGATCATTTCTAAAACCTTTATTTTTAAGGCGTTCCACAACCTACCTTTCCCGGATCAAGAGAAGCTGGACGTCACTTAAGGAGACTCCGTATGTCGGAAAAATGTAACTGTTGCTGTGATTCCAAGAATTGTGACTCTAAAAAACTCGATGGCATTTTCTATCCAAAATCGATCGCCGTTGTCGGAGCGTCCACGCGACCGGGCACCGTAGGAAATGACATCTTCCGAAATCTGCTCAGCGATAAATTCACCGGGCCGGTCTATCCGATCAACCCCAAGTCGGACACCGTCGAAGGGGAAAAGGCCTACCCGAGCCTCAGCGACGTTCCGGGCGAGGTCGATTTGGTCGTCGTCATCGTTCCCTCGAAAGTCGTTCTCCATGTAGTCGACGAAGCGGCCGCCAAGGGCGTTAAAGGCTTTGTCGTCATCTCGGCCGGCTTCAAAGAGACCGGTAAAGATGGTGCCGAGCTCGAAAAATTGCTCACCAAAAAGGTCCGCGAGGCGGGTATCCCGCTCATCGGCCCCAACTGCCTCGGCGTGATCAACACCGAAGCCTCGATCAGCATGAACGCCACCTTCGGCCGAAAAATGCCCG
The DNA here is from genome assembly GCA_050123355.1 of Planctomycetia bacterium. Classification (GTDB taxonomy): domain Bacteria; phylum Planctomycetota; class Planctomycetia; order Pirellulales; family Thermoguttaceae; genus JASFHG01. The sequence goes on along the minus strand of JASFHG010000450.1, from coordinate 462 downwards.
CCGAAGGGAACCTGGCCTTCATCTCCCAGAGCGGTGCCCTCTGCACGTCGGTACTCGATTATGCCGAAGCTCGCGGCATGGGCTTCAGCAAGTTCGTCAGCTTCGGAAACAAAGCGGACGTCAACGAAATCACGCTCCTTGAGTACCTGGCCCAAGACGAAAAGACCGACGCGATCGCCCTCTACCTCGAAGACATCACCGACGGGCCCAAGTTCATGGAAACCGCCCGAAAAATCTTCTGGGAAACCGGCAAGCCGATGCTCTGCCTCAAGTCGGGCCGCTCGGCCGAAGGCGCCAAGGCGGTCAGCAGCCACACCGGTTCGCTGGCCGGTTCCGACGCGGTCTACGACGCCCTGCTCATCCAGAGTGGTATCCAGCGTGTCGATACGATCGCCGAACTGTTCGACTACGCGGCCCTTTATACCAAGCAGCCGCTACCGACCGGTGACCGACTCGCGATCA
>JASFHG010000449.1:0-4024 GCA_050123355.1 Planctomycetia bacterium | reverse complement strand
ACAGGAACCCGATCGACATGACTGCCAGGTGATCGTTGACTTTCACGGGCAAGATATTCTCGCCGACCGCCGAAAGCTGCTGCCCCTCCAACCCCATCAGGCCGGGGATACTTGGTCCATGCACATCGATATCGAGCAGTCCGACCCGTTTGCCCGCCCGCGATAGCGACAAGGCCAGATTGGCCGCGACCGTGCTCTTGCCGACTCCCCCCTTCCCGGAAAGAACGAGCAATTTATGCTGGATCTCGTCCATCCGCTCTTGTAATTCTTGTTCTTCTTGCTGTTGCTGTGCCGACTGGTTCAAAACCGGCAATTCTCCGTGGGGCTGTGACATGGGGGGCTTTCCTATCGTTTACTTTTACACGCTTAGCCGACAAACAAGCTCGGTGGCTAAACTTTCAATGTATAGGAGATGCATAAGGCCAGCAAGAGGGGTGGTTTGACCATTGCGCAGAGGTTTATTACAATAAATGGTTACTCTCGGGACTAGTGAGCCGTAAGTTTGACACCCCCTTTCACGGTAAGAAAAAATGAACAGCCAAAATCATCAAATCCCCGATGAAGCGATGGATCAAATCATCAATGCCTTGGGAAGTGGCCGCAAGATCGAAGCGATTAAGGTCTATCGTGAAGTAACCAATCTGGGATTGAAGGAAGCAAAAGATTTTATCGAAACGCTCGCCTCTCAGCTCGCCGAGCAAGATCCTGAACGATTTTCCAAAGCCACGGCCAAGTCCGGCTGTGCATCGGTCGTCCTCCTGGCCATCACCGTCTCAAGCACGATAGTTTACTGGATGCTGGCGTAACTGTTTAGAATCCCTCCCGACAAAAGCCCATGCCCATACGAATCCAAGCACTGCTGACATTTAGTCTGATCGTGATGCTGTTGACGATCGTGTTTGCATCGCGGGCGGCGATGATTGCCTCGCAGGCAGTACGAGAACGGATCGTGCAGCAGACGGCCACTAACACGGCCACGTTTTTGGCAACCCAAAACTTCCCGATGGGCGACCACCTCATGTCGCAACTAAACCGGATGTTCGACGTCCAGTTCGTTGCCGTTGAGAAACAAGACACATCGACGCCGGATACACCACCGGGAAAAATACTCGGGACCAGTCTCCAAGGCCCTGCCCGAGAAACGGTCGGCGAGGTGTTCGAACATCTGCCTAGCAGCGGCCAATTGAAAATTGACGGTACTCGTTTCTTCTATCATGCCGGCAAGCCACTCCATTCGGACCTGCAACCGCACGAAAAAGAAACCATTCTCTACGTCCTGATCCCCGAGACCCAACTGTCCGACGCCGCGACGAGTGCGTTTTGGGGCGTGGTTCGGTTTGGGCTGATCGTGTTGGTAGTCGGCTCAGTGCTGACCTGGTTCTTTGCCGAGCGGTTCACACGTCCGATCCGCCGCCTTGCCCGTGCGATGGACGACCCGGCCCAGCTCCCGGACCAGCCGGCCGGCACTTCGGACGAGATCCGCCAACTCTACCGCTCGTTCGCCACGCTGCTCGAGCGGCAAAAGCAGTCGCAACAGGTGTTGGTCGACTCGGAGCGGCTGGTCGCGATCGGGCGGATGGCGGCAGCCGTCGCCCACGAGCTGCGCAACCCGCTCAGCGGGATCAAGATGAACCTGCAAGTCCTACAAGACAGCCTGGAGCAAGACGACCCGAGCCTTGACCTGGCCCTGCAAGAAGTCGATCGGATGGAACTTTACTTGAAGGAAATCATGCACTTGGTCGTACCGGGCGGGGAAGCGATACCGCGCCGCATGGTTACCGAGCAGACCACCTGCCAACCGGCCGAAGCGATTCGTGCCGCGCTGCTCCTCTTTGCCGGACGACTTCGGCATGCCGGCATCGAGGTCGACGTGAATCTACCCAAAGAAACAATGCCCCAAGTGCCGCTCGGCGACTCCGAGTATCGTCAGGTCCTCGCCAACTTGCTGATCAACGCGATGGAAGCGACGCCCGAGGGCGGGACGCTGCAAATCTCGGCGACCATCGAAGAAAACCGCGTGAAAACGGCCGTCCGCGACTCCGGGTCAGGCGTAACGCTGAAGGACCGGAAAGATCCTTTCCAAATTTTCGCCAGCACGAAGGTCGACGGCACTGGCCTCGGCCTGTATATTTGCAAGAAGATCGTCGATGACGTCGGCGGCCGGATCGGCTACGAAAATAACGCCGACTCGCCCGGCGCTACCTTCTGGTTCGAGCTGCCGTTCAACGACGATTGATATCACACCAACCCCATGCAACCACAAACCATGTCAGAACTCACGAACACCCCGATCGGCTCCATGCTCGTCATCGATGATGAAGCGTCCATCTGTTTCGCGTTGGAACGCTACTTCTCCAAACGGGGCTGGGCCGTGACGACCGTCGCCTCGGGCACGGAAGGGGTCGAGCTCTATCGGCAGAGCCCGTTCGACGTGGTGTTTCTCGATGTCCGACTCCCCGACGGCAACGGCCTGGAACGCCTGCCCGAGCTGCGGAACATCAACCCGGAAGCGTGCGTAATCGTCATCACGGCGTTCGGTGATCTCGACACGGTCGTCCGTGCGGCGGAGCGTGACGCGTTTGAATATCTGGCCAAACCGCTCGATCTGCTACAGGTGGAAGAACTGCTCGGACAGATCGTGGCAATGCGTGAAGAGGGCGGGAAAATCGAGACCTCCGACGAGGATCGTGCAAAGGTCGCGCAGCATGCGATCGTCGGTGCCTCGCTGGCGATGCAAGAGATTTATAAACGGATCGCCCACCTGGCAAAGAACGAAAACACGGTTCTGATCACCGGCGAAACCGGCACCGGCAAAGAGCTGGTCGCACGAGCGATCCACCATTACAGCAACCGGCGTGAGGGTCCGTTTATCGCGGTCAACTGCGGAGCACTGCCCGAAGGGCTTGTCGAGAGTGAGCTGTTCGGCCACGTCCGCGGCGCGTTCACCGACGCCCATTCCGATCGAAAGGGCGTCTTCGAAGCGGCCGACGGCGGCACGCTCCTGCTGGACGAGGTCGGCGAACTGACGCCCAATGCCCAGGTGAAATTGCTCCGCGTGCTCGACAATCGAACCGTTGAGCGAATCGGGTCGGTCAAGTCGATCCCGCTGGACGTCCGGATCATCACCGCAACAAACCGAAATCTGCTGACCGAAGTGCGCCAACGACGGTTCCGCGACGATCTTTATTATCGATTGGCGGTTGAAACGGTCGCTTTGCCGGCACTGCGAGAGCGGATGGAGGATCTCGAACTTCTGATCGAGCACTTTCTACGGATCGGGTCACAAGAGTCGGGCCGCGCAAGCAAGCACGTCGTCAAGCACATCGACGCCGCCGCAATGGAACGGTTGCAAAACCATCGCTTCGATGGCAATGTTCGGGAGCTAAAAAACTCGATCCTTCAAGCGATCAGCACCGCTCGTGGACAAACGATCACGGCCGACGACCTCCGACTCCTTTCGCAAGATGGACCAAGTGCCTCGGCATCGCATGCCGTGATCGACGATCCGTTGGACGCCTATCTCGAAAGCATCCTCTCGCAAGGGGGCGATCTACTTTACTCGAAAGCGGTCGAGCCAGTCGAAAACGAACTGATCCGACGCGTGATGGAAGAATGTGACGGCAACCAAAGTCTCGCAGCCAAACGACTTGGACTGCATCGCAATACGCTACGCAAGAAACTTCGAATTCACGATCCGGGATAATCGACCGTTTTTTCGCTTACACTGCGAAATGATCTTGGCTATCCTGCTGTTTTTTCTTACGTCCCTTGGGTAAAATCAGATAGAAATACCCACCGGCAGCACCAGACAAATAGGACATCAGAATGATCATCGCCATCTCGTCGTTCATGCCCGGCGTCGTACTGAAGATCAAGATGATCGAAACAATCCAAAGCAAAAACGGAAAAAGACCTACCAGATAGAGCAACGAAGCCACTTTTTCGGAACCGGTCTCTCGGATGTAAACATACGTCACGATAGAAAGCATCAAAAATGGGACAACGGCAACCGCCGTCATGACCA
>JASFHG010000448.1:0-4039 GCA_050123355.1 Planctomycetia bacterium | reverse complement strand
GGCGCCGGTCATGCGGTGGAGCGTGTGTTCGATCTGTTCGAGAAACCGTTCCGCTATGCAGGAAGAATATTCGGGCAGAGGCGTCGACTCGTCTCGCTTCTTTTTTTTCGCTGAACCGCCCGCTTCGGACAGATAGGCATGCGAGCTTGCTTGGATCGCCTCGACGGCGGTTGTTGCCAGGGGTGGTGGGCCGAGACGTGGATGAAAGAAGCAGCCGGTGGCGTTGATGATCGGATGGAGCGGTTTTTGATCGGCGTCGCCATAGATGACGTGGCGGGCAATCCGCTCGACCAGCTCGCTCATACTCGGCAAGGATCGTTCGGCCGCGGCATGTTGCGCTTCGGCGGCGACCTCGTCGAGCACGCGCCGCGCGGTCGTCATGAGCGTGCTTGGATGGATATTATCGACCAGCGCCTTGAGTGTTGGCGATTCGAGTAGTTCGGAGACCGAGGGTAGTTTGCTGAAAGGGTTCGTGACCATCGCTTTTTCCTATTGTCAGTTTCTTAATTGCTGCAATGGGGGAAGCGCTTTGCCACGAATTTCTTATAGTGCCGGCAATATAATTTGAACTTACGTGCAAGTAGCACAAAATCGCTTGCTTGTAGTGAAACGGCCAATATTTAGGAACGATTTGCACTACCGGTTATTGCGAACTAATGTGAGCACGATTCATTTTATCTTGTCATGGCTATAAACTGGTTCAAAATAGGAACGTGACAAAGCACTAGCCATCGGTAACAAAAGCGACGCCCGCTTCGGCGGCACTCGGGAAGGGGTCGTTGGCGACCTCTTTCTTGATTTTTGCCGTGTCCGCTTGGGGGAGGACTCGGCTCATGTTACCGTTGAGCGTCGAGCAGCCCGTCAGGGACGTGGCAGCCGCGATCGCCAATAAACAGCCTATCATCCGAACCATCTTTTGAAAACTAGTCACTCTATTTTCCTCGTGGTTTTGAATAGTTGGTTTTATGAGAGTTGTAGACGAGAGATGCTATTGTACGGTCGTCAGATTCTCGCCCGGCCGCGATTGACGCATGAATTCCTCGACCGTCCTTGCCCCTTGATTTTGTGGTTCGGTACCAAACCATCCCCCTCCCCGGCCATAATTCATGGTCGAACAACAGCCGCTCAACCCGACTGTCAGAAATGCCAAAAGCACCATCGCACAAAGCGTAATTTTGCACGATTTCATGAGATTCTCCTTAATCTACGTGAGGATACTTGGTACGGGCGGCACAGCTAGCTTTGCCGCCAACCCGCTTGGGGTGGGGAGTATGTCAGAACTGGTCCGGTATGTCCAGGGCAGTTTTGAGGTAAAGAATATATGTGGGAGGCCCGTTGCACGCGACGGAGCTAACGGATGAGAGCTGCCTGTCGCCCTAGAGTGCCTGTTTTTGCTATATTTACATTCATTCACAAAGGGCTCGCTTTGTCAGGCGGTTTTTACTAGAATCGGGCACATGAAAGAATCCAAGCGGCCTGACATTTCTACGGATAGACCAACGGACGATCGATCCCCGATGGCCCGGGCGATGGGGATCGCTTCGGAGTTGATATCTATCTCGCTGGAGATGGCTTTGATCCCTCTGGGGGGGTATTGGCTCGATCGAAAGTTCGAGATGGCTCCCCTTTTTCTGCTCCTAGGCTGTTTGCTTGGCTTTTCGATCGGCTTTTACCATCTTGTGCGTTTTGCCTCATCGATGAAGCATAATAAGAAGGATTGAGGGTTCAGGAATAACGTTATCGGATACCATATATTATGCTGACCTCTGTTCGCAATTGGAATCTTGGTGCTCGGATCGGGGTCTATACGTTGACGATGCTCCTATTCGGACTGTTATTGGGAGTGGTTTTTCGTTTTGGGTTCGATGTCACATCAGGTAAAGACTTTTTATTGCCTTGGCTTGTTTGCTTTGGATCGGGACTTGCTTCGCTGTTCATTGTCGAACCGTTTCGTCATCCGGGCGGGTCACCGTACGGTTTTTTGCTGGGAGGAGCGGTCCGAACGGTCCCGCCGTTGATTTTGGTCGTGATCGTTATCGTTACGAAACAGCCCGTGGAATCTTGGTTCTGGATCGATTTGCTTTTGACCTATTTTTTCATGCTCGGTATTGCGCTGCATTTGATCCTTCCCGTGCAAAAGTCTGGAGCAGAAGAGTCGTCTAAAGATCGCTGTGAATCGAGCGAAAAAGACGAGCAATCGACCGACGACTAAAAGCTATTTTGTTTCGACGTTTTGTCTGACAAAAAACGGTCTGGATAGTTCGCCGTCGTAACTGTTTTTTTGTGCATCAAAAATAACGATTATGCCCACCGTACCATGGGCGCAAGCATGCATCGCCAGAGGGGTCATAATCGTAACTTCCCCTTTTTTCCTCAAGGGGGCCCTTGCATTGTCCCGAGGGTAACGTATTCTTAAGGGTTCGATAATAGCGCGATCCTGCTATTATATTAAGCAATGTAGGCATGAAGCTAAGCATCCTTTGATTAAGAGACAAATGAGTGTCTTCCCGCCTTTTGGATCGTATTCCCACGCCGATTTTATACCAACCGAGGTTTGTATCTTGATGATCTTCTTTGGTATTGATAAATCCGTTAAAGAAAACAGGTAGCCGCTATGGACACCAAAGAATTAATGGGCCATGTGAAAGATTCTACCCAGTTTCACGTTCCCAACGGGAGCGCGGAGGGGCAGCATCTCTACATACGGCAAATTCCGGTGGAATATGGTGGGTACAATCCGAAGACGTATGAAGGTTTCCGGATTTCGAAGTTCATGGTCCTCGAACTTGTGGTTGCTTTGATCCTGTTGTTCATTTTCATTCCGCTTGCCCGAAAGATCAAAAAGGGCATGCCGCCGAAGGGACGTTGGTGGAACCTGATCGAGTCGATGCTCGTATTCATGCGTGACGACGTGGCTCGGCCTGCGATCGGTGGGAAAGAGGCGGATCGGTTCCTTCCGTTCATTTGGACGATCTTTTTCTTTGTGCTTGTTTGCAACCTGTTGGGGATGGTTCCGTGGGCCGGTTCTCCGACCGGGTCGTGGAGTGTGACGAGTGCGTTGGCGCTGATGACGTTTTTGGTCGTGATCATCTCCGGCATGCGGAAGTTCGGGCCGGTCGGTTTTTGGATCGGCCAAGTTCCGCACATGGAACTTCCGTTGGCTATTGCCATTGTTATCAAGCCGATGATTTTCATAATCGAGATCCTTGGCCTCTTGATAAAACATTTCGTGTTGTCCGTTCGTTTGTTGGCCAACATGTTCGCCGGTCACTTGGTCTTGGCAGTCATCATCGGTTTTATCGTGATGGCGTTGGAGACCCATGTGGTGATCTGGTCGGGCGTCATGGTTTCGAGCGTGATCGGCGCGACGCTGCTTAGTTTTTTGGAATTGTTTGTCGCCTTTTTACAGGCGTATATATTTGCGTTTTTGTCCGCACTGTTTATTGGTATGGCGGTCCATCAGCACTAACAGTGCGTTTGAGGGCCACGTCCGATTTTATTTTTCCACACCATAAGTGGAGCGAAGGAGATACAAAAGTGAGTAAACTGACGAAACTTGCCGTACTTTGTTTGGTCCTGTTCGCAATGGCCTTGCCCGTAGTGGCACAAGGTCCCGGAGATGTCACACCGGAAGGCAGCGAACCGACCATGACGCCAGAAGAGAACCCTGCCACGCCTGAGGAAGGTGAAGTCAAGGAGGACACCAGTGATTCCGGCATCAATATCCTCGCCGGCACCGCGATTGGAGCAGGCCTGGTGCTTATCGGAGCGGGTTACGGTATTTCCCGCATCGGCTCCAGTGCTGTCGAGAGCATGGCACGCCAGCCGGAAGTCGCGGGTGCAATTCAAACCGCGATGATTATTGCCGCCGCGTTGATCGAAGGTGCGACGTTCTTCGCTCTGATCGTCTGCTGGATCAAAATGGGTTAAGAGTGCAAGTATCGCAACGTTGTTTAGTGATCGAGCAAGTTCGGTCGCTAAACGGCTTCGATACTGTAGTATTGTGTTGATTTGTCAATGATTCCTAAATATCGTCAAG